>JBDLJM010000218.1 GCA_039714315.1 Bacteroidota bacterium
GAGTAAGCAGTCCTTCACACCCTTCGACAGGCTCAGGGGCCGAGCTCAGGGATCGAAACCAGCAATGCAACCAGCAATGCAACCAGCAATGCAACCAGTAACCAGTAACAAGTAACCAGTAACCAGCAATGCAACCAGCAACCAGCAACAATCTACATATTTTTTACCCCTCTATTTCAATTAAAAATCCTATTTTTGCCAAAATTTTTATATAACACACTAACTGATAGTTTAAGTTATGGCATCAACACAAGAATTAGAAAATTTTTGTACTCAGGTAAGAAGAGACATTTTGCGCATGGTACATGCAGTAAATTCGGGACACCCGGGAGGTTCATTAGGTTGTACTGAGTTTGTATCGGTACTTTACCAGGAAGTAATGGATCATGATAGTGATTTCTCTATGGACGGCAACGGAGAGGATTTATTCTTCCTTTCGAACGGACATACTTCACCTCTATTTTATTCGGTACTTGCGAGATCGGGATATTTTCCTGTAAGCGAACTTTCTACATTTAGAAAATTAGGTTCAAGACTTCAGGGACATCCTACCACTCACGAAGGTTTACCGGGAATTAGAATGGCTTCAGGTTCATTGGGGCAAGGACTATCTAACGGAATCGGAGCTGCTATGGCTAAAAAGTTAAACGGTGACGATAAACTTGTTTACACTCTTCACGGTGATGGTGAAATTCAGGAAGGTCAGATTTGGGAAGCTGCAATGTTCGCTGCTCACAACAAAGTTGACAACCTGATTATGACTATTGATGCCAATGGTAAACAAATTGACGGTGAAACTGATGATGTTCTTTCTTTGGGATCAATCGAAGCTAAGTTTGAAGCTTTCGGATGGGATGTAATGGAACTTGCAGAAGGTAATAATCCTGCTAAAGTAGTTGAAGCTCTTGCTGAAGCTAAGTTGAGAACCGGAAAAGGAAAGCCTGTTTGTATAGTTATGAAAACTGAAATGGGTAATGGTGTTGATTTCATGATGGGTACTCACCACTGGCACGGACAAGCGCCAAACGATGAGCAACTTGCCTCTGCATTAGCTCAAAACCCTGAAACTTTAGGCGATTATTAATCTATCAACCAAAAAACTTAGACTAAAATGACAAAATATATAGATTCAGGTAAGAAAGATACCCGCTCAGGATTTGGTGACGGTTTTACCGAATTAGGAAAAGAAAACGAAAACGTAGTTGGACTTGTAGCAGATTTAACACCTTCATTAAAAATGGGTGAATTTGCAAAAAACCATCCGGAAAGATTTTTTCAGGCAGGTATTGCCGAGGCAAATATGATTGGTATGGCAGCAGGCCTTACTATCGGAGGTAAAATTCCATTTGCAGCTACTTTTGCTAATTTTGCAACAGGAAGGGTTTACGATCAGATTCGTCAGGCTGTAGCATACTCAGGAAAGAATGTAAAGATCGCTGCATCTCACGCAGGTATTACTCTTGGAGAAGATGGTGCTACACACCAGATTTTGGAAGACATCGGTTTGATGAAAATGTTACCGGGAATGGTAGTTATTAATCCATGTGATTACAACCAGACAAAGGCCGCTACAAAAGCTGCTGCTGAGTATGAAGGACCGGTTTATTTACGTTTCGGTCGTCCAAAAGTAGCTAACTTCACTCCTGCCGATCAGAAATTTGAAATTGGTAAAGCCTTAATGCTTAACGAAGGTAGCGATGTTACTATTGTTGCAACGGGACACCTGGTTTGGGAAGCTTTACTAGCTGCCGAAGAACTGGAAGCTAAAGGAATTAAAGCTGAAGTAATTAACATTCATACAATCAAACCTCTTGACGTACCTGCAATATTGAAATCTGTTGAAAAAACAGGTTGTATTGTTAGTGCAGAAGAGCACAACGTACTTGGTGGACTTGGAGAAAGTGTTGCGAGAGAGTTGTCGCAGGCAAACCCTGTTCCTCAGGAATTTGTTGGAGTAAATGATGTGTTTGGTGAATCAGGAACACCTGCCCAGTTAATGGAAAAATACGGTTTAAATGCCAAAGCTATTGTTGAAGCTGCCGAGAAAGCTATTTCAAGAAAATAGTATCAATAATATATAAACACGAAGACCATTCTTATATTTAAGGATGGTCTTTTTTTTATGCCTTAACGGGCTATCCGCTGTAGTTTTTTGCCCAAAATATGTTCTGCTATTTGCTCCAAGGAGCTCTCTGAAGTCGCTCTTTACACAAAAGCATCACGATATTTTCAACAAAAAAGCTGCCGCTTCTATCCCTGGCATTTTTGAATATGTGTAAGATGAAAATTTATTTTCAATAGAAACATTTTCAAAACAATGACAAAGGGATGTGAAACAAATACGAAGTATTCATGAACTCCAAAATAATTAACTCTTGTGAATAATCACCGGCGTTATTATGTAAAAATACACCCTAACCAAAATACATGAGGTTTCGCCTCTACAGGGCTCCATACTATTTATCATCTCCTATTCTACAACGATATCGCTCCTCCGGAGCTTTTATTTTGTAATGTAATATTGATTTTCTATACAGGTGTCTTCCCCACGAGAATTAATATACTTGATGAAGTACATACTACAATATTGTTATCATCCTGTTTAATGTATTTTTTGAGTTCTTCATAGCATCAAAAACACCAACAACAGCGTAAATTTGTGTTTTTTTTGTTGTAACTTTATAGACTACAAACACTTATTAAAAATGAGTGGACTTTTTATTGATAATATTAGAAAAATAATACTGGAACATGTACAAAATGAAAAATTCGGTGTTCCTGAGCTGGCTGCTGAAGTTGGATTAAGCAGTTCTCAATTACTACGAAATATAAAATCTGCCACAGGAAAAACACCCGGTGAATTTATTAAGGAAATCCGTCTAAATGAAGCTTTAAAGTTACTTAAAGAAAATGATTATACGGCTTCCGAGGTATCATTCAGGGTTGGTTTTAACAGTCCTTCATACTTCAATAAATGTTTTCACGATCATTTCGGATATACTCCCGGAGATGTTAAACAAATGAATATACCAGAAGTTACGAAGAAAACATCTGCAGCTGAGTTAAATATGGATTCAGGAAAGATTCAAAATAAAACTAAGTCAAAGAAGAAAACCATTTTAATCACCTTCATTACTACCCTGCTTTTAATTATAGCTTCTTACATTATTTACAATTATTTTACTGATTTAAACATTAAGAAAACTTCAGAAATAAATATTCCCGAAAAATCAATTGCGGTACTGCCATTTAAAAATCTAAGTGATAATAAAAATAATCAATACTTTGCTGATGGTGTGATGAATGATATTTTGAACCACCTTTCTGCAATAAAAGGATTCAAGGTAATTTCCATAACTACCATGGAACAATACCGAAGCACTAAAAAAACTGCACCTAAAATAGGCAAGGAACTTAAAGTTTCATATATCCTTGAATCCAGTATCCAAAAATATAAAGATTCAATTAAGATCGTATCACAATTAATTGATGCTAAAAATGATAAGCATCTATGGTCAAAAAAATTTGAACGAGAATTGGAAAATATTTTCGCTCTGGAAAGTGAGATTGCGAGAGAAATAGCAGCAGAATTAAAAATTACACTTACTCCTGCAGAAATAAAAAAGATTGAAAAAGTACCAACAAAAAATCTTGA
>JBDLJM010000219.1 GCA_039714315.1 Bacteroidota bacterium
ATGCTGATGATAATATTGAATATGAATAAGGTTACAATATTAGACTTATCGATATAGAAAAACAGAGCTGTAAATGTTCCGGCTATTAAATGAGAAGTAATAAATACTTTCTTTTTTCCGAACTTATCAGATAGTTTTTCAGTAAACGAAATCGCAATAATTGTTGTTATTGTACCTGAAACTAAGAAAGGACTAGCAAGCGATTCATCCTCTATAAAATATTTAAAATAATACATTATAGATCCGTAACGAATTGCGATATAGGCCAAACTTACTATTCCAACAGCCAACAATAATAACCATGGACCGTTTCCAACTAAGTCTTTAAAGTCTTTCTTTGTATCGGCTTTTTGCTCTTTTGGAGGAGCTACCCTTTCTTTTGTTGAATAAAATGTTACCAGGAACATTACTATGGCCATAATACCATAAACTATCATTACCCCCTGAAACCCTTTAGATTCGTTTACAACATGAACAGATAGCTTTTCTGATGAAACTTCCTTATCAAAATAAGTGGACGTATTCAATGTGTGTGTTCCAAAACCTTCTTCAAGGTACAATATATCAGTAGTTGTATCAATCTCATCTTTCAACTCTGATTTATAAACAATAACAGTTTGATTCTTAGTTAAAAGATCTTCTTCTCCCATATCAGCCTCAACAACTAACTTAGTTGCTCCAATACCATTTTCAGTAATTACAATTTCCGTTCCCGATAATTCAGCTGAATACACATCGGTATTATCGCCACCTATTGCATTTACTAGTGGCAATGTTAATCCCTGAACTAATAATCCCCCGGAAAAAGCTAACATGAATCTAAACTGCGAGAAACTTGCTCTTTGCTTAGGACTGGCTGAAACAACGCCCATCAATGAAGAGTAAGGTATATTAATTGCAGTATATACCATCATCATTAAAGTATATGTTACATAAGCATATACAATTTTAGACGACATCCCTAAATCAGGAGTTGTAAAAGTAATTACACCTATAAATGCAAACGGTAATGCCAACCATAAAATCCACGGACGGAATTTACCCCATTTAGTATTTGTTCTATCAGCAACAACCCCCATTATAGGGTCGTTTATTGAGTCCCAAATTTTTGTAATTAAAAACATGGTTCCTGCAACAGCCGGTGATATACCGAAGATATCGGTATAAAAATACAGCTGAAAAATCATCAATACCTGCCAAACTAAGTTTGAAGCAGTATCACCAAGACCATAACCTAACTTTTCTTTTAACGATATGTTTTCGTCAGTCTCGATATAATTATTGGCGGAAACGTTTCCGCCAATATTGTTGTTTTCTGAACTCATCTAACTCTAGTTGTTTTTTCCAATTTGGAAATCGATAGTAACTTCTTTTTTATCAAAACCTGTAGCCGGTACTTCAACAAAAGCACTGTCTTGCTCTACACCGTCAACTACAACTTTTTGTACATCACCTCTTGTAATGTTGATGTTAAATATTGTTTCACGGAAAGATCTTTTATAAGATAAATCATCCCAATGCGATGGAATTTGAGGCTCAATGGCTACACCATTATAATCTCTCTTAAATCCTAAAAGGTTATCGTAGCAGTTTAACATGTTCCATGCAACTGTACCTGTTCTCCATGGATCATCCGATACGTTTCTTTCTTTACGAATAGCCGAAGGTCCTACATAACTGTTTGGCTGAGCAAATGGTTCTGATTTCTCTTCAGATGGAAGTATGTTTTTGAATGTTTCAAAGGCTTTATCGTTTCTTCCTGCTGCGTAATCAGCTGCAATTTTAAACGATGCTGCGTGACAGTAAACATTACCATTAGTGAAGTTACCTTGAGGTATTCCGGTAATTGAACCAATATCTTTGTTGTATTTTGTAAATGGAGGCCAGTTATGAACTGGTCCAACAGGTGTATCAACCATTGGCTCAACTTTTTTCATAATCTCCTCGTATTTTTCAGAATCAATAACTCCCGAAAGTACTGCCCATGATTGTGGGTTAATAAATACCTGACCTTCTTCTGAAGCGTTATCTCCCACCTTGTTACCGGCATCGGTATATGCATAAATAAAGTGATCTTCATCCCAACCGTGCTCAAGAATATTTTTCTTAATCTCTTCGTAACGCGAAGCACATTGCTCTTCAACTTTAGTATCGCCTTTCCATCCTGCTATTTTACCAACAAGCTTAAGTGCTCTTGCCAATGCAATACTCATCCAAACACCTTCTCCTTTACCTTCGGCACCAACTTTGTCCATAAGGTCGTTCCAGTCTCCGTGACGGATAAGTGCTAAACCACGCTCTCCTCTATCGTTCCAAAGGAAGTCAATTGCTTTAAGGTTGTGATCCCAAATAGTATCTTCTCCGTGGTTAGAATAATCTACTACTTTATCAAGCATTGAAAGATCACCAGTTTCTCTAAGTATAGAATATGTTGCGTGAGATATCCAACTTGGCGAATCAGAATAATGCTTATCGGCAGCTGCAACTTCTACTGATGATACTCTAAATGCACGTGGACAGAATCCATCGTTTCTTTGATTTTCAAGTGCTTTAACTAACATTGCAGTTGCTCTGTCTGAATCTAACACAGCCATACCTGCTGCATCCTGTAGTGTATCACGGTATCCTTTAAAGTAGAAACGAGCCCAATCAGCCATAAGGAATAACTGGTGCTTCATCCAAATATTGAAAACATCGTTGAAGTCTCCATCAGGAGTATCAATAGTTGTTAAACCAAGTCTTTCTACGTTTTGTTTCTTTATTTTTTCAAGCTCTGCATCAATCAGCTCACTGTTAGCGTAAAGTGCAGTAAACTCATCAGCTTCCTCCTCGTCAAAAACAATACCCATTACAAAGTTCATACGCTGCTCTTGATTTGCATCAAGGCTTAAGTTATGTTGCAATGCAGATACCATATATTCGGTAGAAGCAGTACTATCATTAAGCTGTCCGTCTAAAACGCACTGTGGGTTCATGTAGTTTCTGCTCTCTCCCAAAAACACTTCTTTACTAATATCGAAATGATCGTAAGGAACATCAGTATAAGTAAATGCTCTATATTTGTGAGTCATTACACTTACCGATCTGTTACGGAAGTATAATCTCTGTTTTTCTTTTTCGTCGTAACCATCAACTGCCGAATTGTATCCGTAAGTTAAGTTAACTCCATCCAAAACAACAGGAGCTACAGTAAACACCGAAATATCGCGTTTTCTACCTGACTCATTTGATACGGTTACCGACCAAATTTCTCCAGCTTCTTTACGAGGTACGAATATCTGAAAAGATACTTTAATTCCGTTTTTCTTACTCTCAAGAACTGTGTATCCTAAACCGTGACGTGTATTAAACTCATCTAGCTCAACACCAGTTGGAGTAACCGCTGCCGACCAAACCTCTTTAGTTTCATTATCGCGGATGTAAATATTTCTCTGTGGACTACGGTCGTCTTGTTTTCCAAAAAGGTTGGTTAAAACACCAGCTTCATTCTGATACAACGAAAAACCATTCATATTCTGTCCAACACTTGCTAAGTAAGTTGGATTCCAAAGCATATTAAACCAATCTCTGGGTGGATGTGGAGCTGTAACGTTATACTCTGCACCTTTATTTATAAAACTACCGTACTTCATA
>JBDLJM010000220.1 GCA_039714315.1 Bacteroidota bacterium
TAAACCACGCTACGGAACATCTCCCGGCAACCGGGCCCGGGCTTTCGCCTTTACTCCTCGCTCACTGCCGCTTCAACTCATTTCTCCTTCAACTCCATAAGCATAGTTAAGCGTCAGTTCCCTGCGGGGTACCAGCTCTATCCCTAGCGCAAAAAAGACATTAAACTTTGAACTTTAGACTTTGAACTTTAGACTTTAGACTTTAGACTTTAGACTTTTACCTTTTACCTTTTACCTTTTACCTTGTAACCAGTAACCAGCAACTAACCTCTAACCTCTAACCTCTAACAACTTCAACCCAATCCGCTTCTTCTCCACATCCAGCGAAATAATCCTCACATCCACACTCTGCTGCAACGAAACTATCTCATTAGGATCGCTCACATATCTGTCGGCCATATTAGAAAGGTGTATCAGCCCCGATTCTTTTATTCCCAGGTCAACAAAAGCCCCGAAATTGGTTATGTTCACAACTTTTCCCGACAATTCCATCCCCTCATTGAGGTCGTTTATTGTACGAATATTTTCGTCAAAGTGGTGTTCCTCCAGAATGCTTCTCGGATCCAATCCCGGTTTTAACAGTTCCTCTTTTATATCCATCAAAGTAGGCAGACCGATTTCATCAGTTTTAAATTCACTGAAATCAATCTTTTCAATAAGTTCTTTATTGTTTAATAAGTCTGAAACATCAACTTTCTGCGATTTGGCTATTTTATCAACTATATGATAACTTTCGGGGTGAATACCACTATTGTCAAGCGGATTATTGGCATTTTTTATTCTCAGGAAACCGGCACTTTGCTCAAAAGCTTTATTTCCGAGACGAGCCACTTTAAGTAACTCCTTTCTGCTTTTAAACGAACCGTTTTCCGATCTGAAATCAACAATATTTTGCGCCAAAGCAGGTCCAAGTCCCGATACATAGGCAAGCAAATGTTTCCCTGCAGTATTTAAATTTACACCAACTTTATTAACCGACGATAAGGTCACAGAACTTAGGGATTCCTGAAGTTTTGTTTGATTTACCTCGTGCTGGTACTGCCCTACTCCTATCGACTTAGGATCGATCTTTACCAGTTCCGCTAAAGGATCCATTAACCTGCGACCGATAGAAACTGCACCGCGTACGGTAACGTCATAGCTCGGAAATTCTTCTCTGGCAATTTTCGATGCTGAATAAACCGAGGCTCCATCCTCAGAAATAAGAAAAACAGGCAATCTCAATTTTAAGTTTTTTACAAATCTCTCCGTTTCCCTGCCCGCAGTTCCATTTCCGATTGCTATAGCCTCAATTTTATAGCTCGAACAAAGGTTGAAAATCTTATTTGCCGATTGCTTCACTTGCTTTTGCGGCGGATGAGGATAAATATTTTCGTTGTGAAGTAAATCGCCGTTCTTATTAATACAAACAACTTTACAACCGGTTCTGAACCCCGGATCTATCGCCAGAATATTTTTTTGACCCAGTGGAGAAGCCAGCAGCAATTGAGATAAGTTTTTCTCAAACACCTTTATAGCCTCTACATCCGAACTCTCCTTAAGCTTATTAAGAAGTTCGTTCTCTATAGAAGGTTTCAAAAGTCGTTTATAGGCATCAGTAACGGCAAGTTCTATCTGATCGGCCGATTCGCTGTTACTCTTTATGTATTTTCTAAATATTTTTCTCAGAGTAAATTCTTCATCAATATTTAGTGAAACTTTCAGAAATCCAAGATTCACTGCTCTGCTGATGGCTAAATATCTGTGCGAAGGTATTCCGGTAACAGACTGTTCGTAATCGAAATAATCGGAATACTTATCGGCTTCTTCAATCTTAGTTTTTACAACTTTCGACTTAAGTTTAGAAAATTTCTCAAAATCTTTTCTCAATAATTCCCTTACATCTATATTTTCATTCACCCATTCAGCAATGATATGCCTTGCTCCTTCCAGTGCATCTTCAGTATCTCCTACCTGCCCACCGACAAATCGTTCGGCACTGTTTTCAAGATCATAGCTCTTTTGCGACATTATAATCTTAGCAAGAGGTTCCAGTCCGTTTTCGCGGGCTACAACAGCTTTTGTCTTTCGTTTTGATTTGTATGGCAGATATATATCTTCAAGGTGATTAGAATCAAAGGTATTCTCAATTTTACTTTTTAATTCATCACTAAGCTTACCTTCCGAGTCTATTTTTTCAATTATATATGACTTTCTTTTCTCCAGCTCAGAATAATAATGACTCAATTTTTGAATTTCCAGAAGAGCTACTTCATCCAAATTATTCGTTCTTTCTTTTCTATAGCGTGCTATAAACGGAATTGTGGCTCCGCCTTCAAGAAGTTCAACAGTATTCTTAACCTGATTATCTCTAATGTTCAGGCTTTTGGTTATAAGTGATATTATATTGTCAGTCATCTTAATCGAAATATTTTTTGAAGGCTAAAAGTAAATAAAATAAGTGTTCATCCGAGCTTTAGTTTTCTAATACCAACACTTATTTCTAAAAAATGACGATTATTGCGTAGGCACAAATTTGTAGTACAGAAATAATATCTTCACTAAAAAGAATATTTACTCCAAAAACTATCTTATACTCAGCATCACGGTTTCCGACGTAAATAGTCATAAACACAATCAGCGTCACACACCGAAAACACTAAATATTCAACACTAAAAGCAATAATTCAAAACATATTATACTTCTCTAATGCAAAGTAAACAAACAGTCACCTGTATGTAAGAATTAAAACACAGCAAAGTAATAGCACACCTACCACCTCAATCAGGGAAGTTTTCCATCTCCGTGAGTTGTAAACTACAGTTAATCAGTGAATTAATTTGTAATTTTGAACATATTGATTAAGAATAATTTCGAATTAGCTTAATTTATATAACTAAACCTTACATAGGTATATTTTAAACTGTTATTTGGCCTCACCTCCTGAAATAGAATTAATAATATACCGCTATATGTAAAACAAAACCTATTCTGATGAAAAAAATATATTTGCCAATCCTAATCGCAGCATTAGGGTTCGGTTATTTATCCGCACAATCTACCGATGAATCTATTGGTTCACTTAATAGCAGTGATGATGCTGAATACGCAAAACTATACAAAAGTTCAGCAAACGAAGTATTAGATGTAGTTGCTAAAGACATTAAAGTGTACCTTAATGCTGAAGGAAATGCAGTAATTCATCCTGAAGATGTTGACAACAGTAATATCAACAGCGATATTGTCTATTCAATGTCGGTATTCCCCAGTGAATTTTCCGCTTCTGATATTGGCGAAAAATTAGTAAACCTAAAAGTAAAGGATATTAATGGAAATCAACAATATTCAACTTCAACAGTAACAGTAATTGATAATCTTGAACCAAATGTTGTAACAAAAAACATAAGAGTTCAGCTAAACGATGAAGGGGTTGCCAGTATAGATGCATCACAAATTGACAATGGAAGTAGCGATAATTGCACTATCGCAGATATGAGTCTAAGTAAAAACACTTTTGGTTTAGGAGACATTGGCAGTAATTTAATATCATTAATCGTAACCGACGAATATGGGAACACTGGAGAGGCCATGGCCGTTGTTATCGTAACAAATCAAAACGC
>JBDLJM010000221.1 GCA_039714315.1 Bacteroidota bacterium
TACTATGAACAAAATAAACCCAATTTTCTTTCCAGTAAATTTAAATCACAACTGGTATTACGCTATGCTCATTTTAGACACTTTATTGCTCAAATTGTGTCTTGTTTATAACGGTAATTTTGAATTAATTTAAAATAATTTTTAAACCTACTATAAAATGAATTCAAGAGATAGATTTATCACGACTATAAATGGAGGAGAGCCGGACAGACCACCTGTGTTTGCTAACTTCACCCCTCAGGTAGCAGAAAAAATGTCGAAACATTTAGGTGTGCCGTACGAAGAGCCATTAGACTCAATGTTATCTACACGTATTTCACATACCGATTTGTTGTTGAAGCTTGGGAATGATGCTGTTGGTACCGCTTCAATTGCTCCTTTAAGTGCTCCAACTGTTAAGGATGAAAATGGCTTATTAACCAATGAGTATGGAATGGTTTTTAAGGAAACTGATTTGTATAACGAATTTTACAAATTCCCATTAGAAAATGCCGACTCTGAAGCGGATATAGATAATTATAAATTCCCTGATCCGTTTGCTGAGGGACGTTATAATGATGCCGATTATAAAGTTTCTACATTCAAAAAAGATTATGGAGTAATTGCCGATTTAGAAACGGCTATATTCGAAACATCATGGTACCTAACCGGAATGGAGAAGTTTTTTATGGATATGATGCTACAGCCACCATACTTCAATAAATTGCTTGATAAGGTTATGAATACTCATTTGGAGATGGGTAAAGAACTTATAAGAAGAGGGGCTGATATGGTTTGGGCAGGCGACGATTTTGGAGGACAGGATTCTTTATTGATGTCACCCGATCAGTGGAGAGAAATATTTAAGCCGAGGATGAAATATATGTTCGAAGAGTTTAGAAAAGTTAATCCTGATGTTAAGATTGCATGGCATACCTGTGGTTCGGTAGTAGATATAATTCCCGATTTAATCGACATAGGACTTGATATACTTAATCCTATACAACCACTTGCAAAATACATGACTCCTGAGTTTCTGAAAAAAGAATACGGAAAGGATTTGATTTTCTTTGGAGGTATTGATGTTCAGGAATTAATGCCAAATGGAACTCCGCAACAGATAAAAGATGAAGTAAAACGCAGAGTTGAAATTCTCGGAAAAGGAGGCGGTTATATTTTGGCTCCTGCCCATAATATTCAGGATGATACATCTGTAGAAAATGTTATGGCATTTTTTGATGCGGTACATGAACTTTAGAAAACAGCATATCTTCAATCGCCTGTCTTGCTGATGTCAGCTTTACAGGTGATTGAAGATATATTATTATTATTATTATTATTTGTTTTTCGCTGAATTTTATTCACTTAAGAGGTGTTCCCTATTCACCCTCAACCGCTATATGACTCAATAATTTGATATTGCTTAAATCAGAATAATCATATTGGTAAAATCCGTCACTTCCAATCATTAATAATACATTACCAAGCGGAATAACATCGTAGGCATTAATATCAGAATATTGCGCTATTTTGTTGTCACTAATAGCTAACGGATCGCCCGCATCATATATTTTTAAACCGGAATCGCCGTCACAAACAAAAAGTATCTGATCATCAATTCCCAAACCATATGGGGAGTCCATAGGGTAAGATGTTACTAATTTTGGGTTTTCAATTAGTGAAATATCTATTACATCTAATTGACTATCGATTGCTCCGCACAAATTACCTCCACGTAATGTTACGTAAGCGTAATCGCCTTCAACTACAACAGGATCACATGCTGATGCGTGCCTGAATTCGGAGATAAACTGTGGATTGGCAGGGTTTTGTAAACTGTAAATAAACATTCCACTTTGCGAACCAATAAACAGTTTTTGCTCGTATGGGAATAGAGTCTCAATTTGCCAGCTGATTGGTATTCGTTTATATAACTCAGGATTACTAAGATTAGAAATGTCAAATAAATTCAACGATGCATTATCAATTGCATATAAATAATTATCGTATAGGGTAAACCTTGCCATTGAGCCTCCTTTTCCTGTTGAAGCCAGAGCGCCATCAAAAACCGGAGCATCATTAACAGCTTCAATTCCACCCCAGCGGTCAAAGGTCTGATAATAATTGGAGTGATCTTCAACCTCTTCAGTTTTTTGAGTAATAGCATATCCCGTAATAACACCTCTACTATCGTCAATATCACTGACGATACCTTCTTCTACTTCAGGAATGATATATGGAAAAACACTTGTATCTCTGTCTATCTCAACAATGTTATTCATGTTGCTTATGTCGATTGTAAGCAAATCGATATAACTGTCGGCATATAATTTGTCTCCCTTTATCGCCATGTCAACGTTGCCCGGAATTTCGATAAATGAAACTTCATGCGGGTTTGACGGGTCTGAATTATTTAAAATATGAATACCTTCCTGATATTCGTTTATAAAAATATAATCGTCCTTGAAATATATTTTACCGGCTCTTTTTATTGTAGTAGGAGCGATTACTTTAAACGATGACCTTAAATCATCATAAGTCATATATTCCGGTTCATTAACCGTATAAGTATCTGTAATTTTGTCTTGGCAGGAGTTTGTAATCAGTACCAAGCCCAATAAGATTCCAATTGAAAATACTTTTTTCATGTCTGTATAATTTTACATATTACTTGTATAATATTACCATTTATTCCTAATTCAGAAGGTGCAAGACCTATTTTTATGAAAATTTTATTTGTAGAATATAGTAAATACAGGTTATTATAAAAAAAGCCTGAATTTATATAAAAAAACAACCTATATTTTCTACTTTGGTTTTTATTTTTATTAATCTGTTGGTTGTTGCTAACTAATAGTAAAAGTACAATTTTATGAAGAATTTTATACTTGCTTTTCTAATAATTATACCATTTTTAGTTTCGGCCCAGAAACAGGTTGATGCTGTATACATGAAAAATGGCAGTATAATAAAGGGAAATATTATTTCTCAGGATGAGTCAACAATTAAAGTAGAAACTCTTTGTGGAAATATATTTGTATACAATATTGAAGAAGTTGACGAGACTAAGAGGGAAAATTATACTCCTTTTGGTAATCAAAAAGATAAAGGATATTACAACTACACTTCAATGGGGATGTTAATTGGTTCATCCAGTGACGAGCAAACAAGTGTTTTTTCAATTTTAATGGAGCATAACTACCAGTTTAACAAAAATATTGCTGCCGGTGCAGTTACCGGTATTGAATGGTTTAATACCTCGATGTTACCTGTGGGAGCAAACTTAAAGTTAATATATCCAACTAACAATAATATGTCTTTATACTTAGGAGCTTCCGGCGGGTATTCCTTTCCTCTCGAGGATCTTAAACTCGATCAGTTTGTAGTGAAAGAAACTAAAGGTGGCTGGTTTGGAAGTAGCGAAGTTGGGGTTGTATTTCCTTCATCAGGTAATGCAAATTTATTTGTTGCTTTAGGATACCGATATCAGGATATGTCGTTTGTCCGTGAAGAATGGTGGACAGAAGATGTTGAAAGAAAAATCACATACAATAGATTATCTCTTAAAGTAGGGATAAGTATTCATTGATTTCATTTTCATTTAAAATAATGTAGAG
>JBDLJM010000222.1 GCA_039714315.1 Bacteroidota bacterium
TTTGAAAACGATGACCAATTAACAGCAGAGCATATAGAAACGTTAAATAATATTAGCAAATTAATGAAATCGCTTGATGCTGATAATATTTCTAAATTACGGGAATTATACACTAGTACTCCTGAAATTCAGATTACAAAGTCATTCAAATCGATTTCTGAAAATTAGCTATTCTGAGCTCGCAAGCCCGATTCTGGTAATAACACGGGGGCCAAAGTCCACCAGGAAGCAAACCATACCTCTTTGGGCGAAATATTTAGCATGATATTCTAAATGCATTATATTGTCAACATTCCTGCCCCCTCCATAGAAAATGGTGCACCCTTTTGCTAATACGGGATACGGATCAGTTTGGTTGGAGTAGGGGTGCAGAAAGTGTGACATGGCAAATGGAGTTTACCTTGGCAAACGTTTTTTAATTAACTACTTCAATTTTATTCATTTTCCATTTTTGTTCAAAATATGGACTTAGTGGTCCATACAATCTCAGGTATATGAAAAACGATTCACCCGGATTCGATTCTATCCAGTTTGCTTCTTTGCCATCCGGAGCTTTTGGACCAAAATATAAATCAACCGAACCATCTTCATTTTTAATCAAACCTTTTTCTCTTGATGAAATATCGGCTTTTAATGAATTGTTTTTGTACGGAAGCCTTTTGGCAATATCATACATTGTTATTGACCAAAAATTAGCAGCAGGAGGATTTGGTTCAATTCTAAGTGTATAATTCTTATCTCCCATTAAAGCATTGTTGTCAGAATCATAATATGTACCCAAATACGCAGAACCTTGTCCTTCTTTTTGCGAAATCATTCCGGCAGATGTTGTTACTGCTTCATATGTATAAGAAGCTCGTTCGCTGTACATTGAATAATTCTCCATATCAATCTTTGGATTCATACCTGCAAGTACCATCTCCCATCCAGAGTCTTCACCTTGATAAAGAGCATCTTTAAATCTTTTGTTAAACGAATTAACTTGCGCCATTGCCATTCCTGTTTTTAAGCCTTCAAGTAGTATTTCTTTTTGATAGGCAGTAGGTTTAAATGGTTTTCCTTTTTCAATACCAAAATCTCTCAACCACGCATAGAAAAATCTATCTCTGTCTGCCATTGGCTCTTTCTGAACAAATTTATTCACCAACTCCCAGTATCCCATATCCATAGGTTGAGTATTTAACGCAATCTTATCTACTTGTTTTGGAGAAAATTTTATGTAATTTGTTTTTGGAGGATTCTTAGCATCAGATAGTTTATATACTGTAAGAGCACGCTTCAATTTTTCATTTTCAGCACCAGTACCTAGAACTCTATAAAAATAGAATAACATGCTTGTTTTTAATTGAACTATTTCACCTTTAAAATCTTTAGGATAATCCTGGTTTGGTCCAACAAAAAGTATTGTCTCTTTTTTACCCGAATTTATTTCTTTTACAGGCTCTTGCCATGAATTGTCAGCCACTCCAAATAAACCACCAGCAGGAATATTAACAACTACAGGTCCTGTTATTGACAAATCAACCATTGAAACTGTATAAGGAGTTGTTACATTTGCTGTCAGAAACATGTAAACTGCATTAAATCCTTCAAATAAACCTATTGAAAGGTCACCATCTTCAATGTTAAGATTTGACTGTAAGGCATCGTATAACTGATAAAAATTGGTTATCGGCATCGACCAAAGAACTAACTCAGAGGCTCTTTGCAAATCCATTTGTCGTTGCAAAGCTTCAGCTGATTTCTTTGATATTGTTTGATCCTGAAACTCTAAATCTCCAGCGTAAGTAGATACAACTTTAACACCTTCCTTTGCTTTACTCATTGTTTCAGAGATATCTTTATTATTAGTAGTTGTGTTATTGCAACTTAACACAATAAATGCAACTACAATTATTGAAATTATTTTTCTCAAAGTCCTTATTTTTTAACAATTTCAGGAAACCTAACATCATTTACCGGTTCATAAACTCTAAGTACATAATACCATTTTTTTCCTGCAGTAGGAACCGCATTTTCACCTTCTCCTTTAGGATTTATACGTAGAGTATAATTACCATCAGCATTAACTTTTGCAGTATAAGAACTAATGTTATATTTATTTTTATCATTAGGTATAAGGTATTTGTCATCGGCATTATAAACCGTTAAAGACCAATATCCATCGCTGTTTTTTATGAGTCCTTCTTTAGGAACTGTAATTTCATAGCTATCGCTTGCATTTAATTCCTTCCCGTTTGCATCAGTAAAAATCAAATCATAATTAGCATATCTATATTGAGTTCCTAATTGACCTATCAATACGCCACCTGCTCTGTCTAAATCACCTACACCTTCGTACATTGAACCAAATACCTGTTTGGGATTCAGATGTTTTACATATTCAGATATAATTTTTATACCTGCAGCTTTTTCTGCCTCAGTAAATTCCGGAACAATAAACGGGAAATCTCCACCACCACCTTTTAAAGTGATTCTCTTTGCAAGATTCATTACTTCTTTTTCATTATCAACAATAACCTGACGTGTAAATGCAAGTCCCTGGTAAGTATGCAAAACTATTTCGTAGGCATTTTCTACAGGACTTTTTTGATGTGGTAGACGAATAACTACAGGTTTTTCAGGCTTTACATACACTTCCATAAAATGGTTCATGTCAAAAACAGATAATGAGTAGTATTTATCATATTTTGGCATATTAATCACCACTGGTTCGTTAGAAATATTGAACCATGAATAACCATAATTCACATCGGCCTGCGGTGTTACAACTATTCTGTCATCGGCAGTTGTCATACCTGTAAATTGCCATTCTCCCGGTTTATTTTTCTTGAGCCACTCATCACGCATTTTTGCCTGTTCTATTGCAGGATACCAATGGATAAATTCTGAAATTCTAGTTTCAGAAACTTCTGTTGATGTTTCATCTTTTGTTTGAGCATCGGCATTATTTGTTAAGAAAAATAATAATCCAATTGCAATTGTTGCTACTGTGAATATTCTCATTTTTATATCTAAAGTTTATATATATAATGATTTATATATAACAGAATTTCACTTTAAATGTTTACCAACGACACGGCTAAAATAAGTATGCATCCCATGTGCTGGAACTGATTAAGATTGAATTACGCTCGCGCATTAGCTCCGCTGAGCTCGTAAACTCGGTTCCCCGTAGCTTGCTGCGGGGTTAGCGAGCACAAATAAAATTAGCAATCAATCGAAGATTGACTTCGTCGAGCTAAAGGTTCCTCGGAGCTTCAATTAAGTAAATACCTCTCAGATAGCTCAGTTCGCATATTCATTTTAGCATTTGTTATCAGCTTTCGATCTTATTCTAGTTGTTTTAGCCTAATGTTTTTGTACCAAATTTCATAGGGTCCCCCCGAATGTGCCTGTAAACAAATACTACCGTTTAATGGCACATTACCTTTCTCAGTGAATTTTGCTGTTGTAACT
>JBDLJM010000223.1 GCA_039714315.1 Bacteroidota bacterium
TAGAAGTGGCAGCTTTTTTGATTTAATTGTATTGAAGCTATTAAGAAAACAGCGACCGCCGGAAGCTCGTTTTCTTAAATTTTAGCGGAAAACAATTAATACCAATTACGCATCAAAATGACATATAAAATCTTTGTCTTTTCAATTTTATCTTCTGTAAAAAATAGTTCCATAGCCCTGCTATGCAACGATTTTTGTAAATCGTTAAAATCAAAAATACTTTGATTTTAACATGTCATTCTGAAACGTAATTGGTATAAATCAAAAAACTATAACGGATAGCCTGGTTCAGCCTGCCAAAAAAAAACCGCAATCGAACCAGTCGACTGCGGTTATACTAATTTATACTAAACCTTAGACTAAAACTTCACTTTTAGTACTAGCTTTAATATGCTTCATCACATCATAAGCGTGATTTATTGCCATTGCAATAGAACCTCCTTTTTTATAAACGATATCACCAACAATATACAACCCCTCTACACTGGTCATATAGTTTTCGTCAAAAACAGGGTGTTTACCTTCATCTAATTCAACCCCTGAACCTTGAAGAAACCCGATTGGAGTAGTTCCACCTATAGCCAAAATAATTCTGTCATAGATTGTATGGAAACCGTTGTCATAATTTGCTTTTATACGCCCTTCATATAGCTCAACACTCTCTACATTGGCAGAATAACGAACTCTTAAACGCTCTTCCTGCTCATATCTGATAGCCATTTCACGGTTAATATCGTTAGGACGGGAAAACTCCGTATCGCGAATAGCAACAGTTACATCGTTATCTACCGTAAGCTGACAAGCGTATTCCACACCTGAATCACCACCACCAACAACTAATATTTTTTCATGTCCACGACAATCGTAAGGATTGTGATTTATTTGTTTTTTAATAGAAGCCGGAATTTTCCATGAAGGCTTATTTGGTTTTCCCATTCTACCAATGGTTACAATAACTTTCTTAGCCTGAAATTCACCATTACGGGTAACCACATTGAATATACCATCTTCTTTTACAACACGGTCAACTTCGTTGTTATAAAGTGCATCAACTCCTTTATTATCCAACAAATCTTCGAAATAATCAAGAGTAGTTTCCTTAGTTCCATCGAAGAATTCAACGTTACCTTTCAGTTCTATTTCCTGCTTGTTGTAGACTTTATCGACCCTTTTAGAATCTTTATAATATTTTCTAATTGTTTGAGAGTGGTTTTCACCTTTCTCAATTAACAATACATTTTTTATGCCAAAAATTGAAGACTCAACAGCTGCAGCAATTCCTCCCGGACCACCACCAACTATTATTAAATCGTATACCATTTTTTTTGTGTTAATTTTAAAAGTTGTGCAAATATAATACAATGCGCAAAAACAACACTTAACATCATGTTAATTAGTGATAATTATCAATTTATTAATGACGAACAAAACCAACATATTGACAATCAACTCATTTCAACATTGCAAGCAAATGAATGACTTCGGTGTTTTTTATGCGCCTGTATCCTGCCATCCGTTATAGTCTCTACCTTCAGCTGCTTTTCGCAGAAGTCCTGCATGGGTCTGCCCTATCGGGTCAGCCAATGCAGAACTTTGCTCAATAGCAGTTGCCGGCAGAGAGCTGCCACTGCTGTCAGGGGCGAAGCTAAAACTTTACCCTAAACGCACCCCTCATAAGCAAAACCTCACTCCTTGCTATCCCAATTTCCTCAACAAGATCTTTCCACCCGGAAACTACCTCTACTACTTCCGATATTATCTGATCCATATCAGTATCACTTAACATAAAATACTCCCCTGAGTTCGACGAATAAACAAATCTCCAAACCTGTCACGCTATAGAGTGAGAAACAGTTAACCTACTCCACCACAAATTCATCAATAAACACCCACCCCTTTTCTCCGGTATCTTCATTACTCGAATTTGCCACTTCCACTCTAAAATATCTTGCATTAAGCTTTAGTTCTTTGACTTTAAGAATTTCTTTTCTTTTTGTATTGTCCTCTGTTACAGTAGGGAAAAATTCCTTAATTAGCTCATAATTCTCACCATCTTTTGAATAGAATATTTTCACATTCCGGGACATAAGTATTTGATTCCCTCTATCTACAAGGAAGCTTAATCGCAATCCGGAAATCGTTTTATTTTGTTGCATATCAACATCAAAAAAAACATCTTTATCAAACCACCCCTGCCAATATCTATCATCAAATGCTGTACTACCTATTAACCCGTCAACCAAACCAAACTTCTTCCCTGAAGAATACTTTGGAGAATACGTATTATTATAGCTTACAAGTGCTCCTTTGGCAATATTCTCAAACACAGTTATACTATCGGTAAATACACTTCCAACTATATTACCACTCTCAAATACACTGGCATTTATCCGTGTATTGCCGGTAATTTTAATAGGCTTTGTATATATTGGAGAATTGATGTCAGGAAGTTTCCTACCTATTTCATACCTAATCTCCGTTTGCTTGTATTCGTTGAACAATTTAAGTTCAAGTTGCTTATTCTCAGGGTTTATTGCCTTTTCTGATCTGATATTGTATGAACTTTTAGAATAATTAATCCCAAGAACATCAAGCCTTCTGAACATAAATTTGACCCTTTCTGAAAAATCATCCCAATTTTTATTCTCAGGCTTTGTCCATAAAACTTCCGAAACAGCTAACATTCGCGGCAGAATCATATACTGTAAATGTTCCAAATTTGGCATATACTCAGTCCATACATTTGCCTGAGCTCCCATAACATATTGTTGATCTTCGATTGGCATTTCTGCCGGTATCGGATCAAAACTATATACATGATTCAATGTAGAATATCCACCTATTGCTAATGGTTCTTCACTTTTATTCCCCTGATAATGATCGAGATACCAATAAGTGTCGGGGCTCATAATTACATTATGTTTCATGGATGCCGCTTCTAATCCACCTTCGGTTCCACGCCAACTCATCACAACTGCCCCTTCCGCTAATCCACCTTCTAAAATTTCATCCCAACCTATCATATACCTTCCTTTTGTTTTTAGGTATTTTGATATTCGTTTTACCATATAACTTTGAAGTTCTTCCTCGTTTTTGAGTCCCTCATCAGCTATTCTCTTCTGGCAATGGTCACATTTTTTCCAATTGGTTTTTGTTGCCTCATCTCCTCCTATATGTATATATTTTGAAGGGAATAGTTCAACTACCTCATCAAGTACATTCTCTATAAATTCAAATGTTGATTCTTTACCCGGACAAAATATTTCTGTAATTGGCCACACACCACCCGATGGAACCATTATTTGCTCTTGGCTACACGACAAATGAGAATAAGAAGCTATTGCACTCATAACATGGGCAACCCCTTCTATTTCGGGAACTATACTTATATATTTTGATGAAGCATATTCTACAACGTCCTTTATTTCCTGCTGAGTGTAA
>JBDLJM010000224.1 GCA_039714315.1 Bacteroidota bacterium
TGTATCACCGTATCACCGCATCACCGTATCACCGTATCACCGTATCACCGTATCACACTGTATCACCGTATCACCGTATCACACTGTATCACCGTATCACACTGTATCACCGTATCACCGTATCACTAAGAATCTCACCATCCTGCATAATCAATTTCCTGTCGGCCATATCGGCCAATTCTTTATTGTGAGTTACTATTACAAAAGTTTGTCCCAATTCATCCCTTAATTTAAAAAACAGCTTATGTAGCTCTTCGGCATGATGCGAATCCAGATTTCCCGATGGTTCATCGGCAAGAATAATGGCAGGATTGTTTATCAAAGCTCTTGCTACAGCTACCCTCTGTTGCTCCCCTCCCGAAAGCTCCGAAGGTTTATGGTGCATTCTGTCTGATAAATTCAAAAAAGCTAAAAGCTCCTTAGCCCTCTTCTTTACATCTTCCGAATTTTTATTAGCTATATACCCCGGAATACACACATTTTCAAGAGCATCAAACTCAGGCAACAACTGATGAAACTGAAATATAAACCCGATATTTTCATTTCTAAACTTCGACAAATCCCTGTCTTTCAGACCAACAACATTATTATTATTAATCCGAAGAGTAGAATCAACATCTTTTTGAAGTATATCCAAAGTACCTAAAATTTGAAGTAAAGTGGTCTTTCCCGCACCTGATTTCCCAACTATCGACACAACTTCTTTCTCTTTTATATGCACCGTAACGCCCTTAAGTACATGCAAATCGCCGTAATACTTATGGATATTGTCTGCTATTATCATACTCATTTATTATTTGTGTAAAGATATAAATACCCTACTAATATAAAATTGGGTAATGATTAATTTTATGCGCCTGCTCCGGCTATACGCTTGTAGTTTTATTTGCCGAAATAGTTCAAAACAACTCTGCGGGGTCCGCACTTGAGGTGCGGCCGCCACAGAGCTTTTTTCACTTATCGCGGCAAACAAAAGCTACCGCTGCTATCCGGGGCGTTTATGTTTCGCTTCAACATCATGGAAAGAGTCATTATCAAATAGTTTTTTTCAATGATTACACTGTATTTACTAATGTCGGGTGTAAAGCAGCCAAATATCAATTACAACCATGAGATTTTTTGTTTTAAGGTGCAGAACACCGGAATATAATCCGCCCGGATTATTCGTAAATAATTATTTTTGGAGCTCATGATTACTTCGTAATTGTAGCGGGAGACTTGGTTTGGAACAGCATGTGAGAAATATATTTTGGCCGCTGGACCACGGCGAAAACCCCGAAATGTAATTTTCTAACGGCTATGCCGGTCGAAGCTCCTGTCTGCCAATCCAGGCAGGCCGGAAATAGCACCAAAAACAAGACACATAAAACTTCAGTAATTTATATTAAAAGATATTAACAATTCTTGCTACAATAAGAACGAGCATTTATATTTGCTGAAATTATTATTCGCAATATGGAAAATTTCATTGTATCAGCAAGAAAATACAGACCAAAAACATTTGAAGATGTTGTTGGCCAAAAAGCTATTACTGACACTTTGGAACACTCCATTGCCAATAATCACCTTGCTCAGGCCTTACTTTTTACCGGACCAAGAGGTGTGGGAAAAACAACATGTGCCAGAATATTGGCAAAAAAAATAAACGAAGAAAGTAATACAGAAGAAGATAACGACTTTGCTTTCAACATTTTTGAGCTCGATGCCGCTTCAAACAATTCGGTAGATGATATCAGAGCCCTGACCGATCAGGTTAGAATACCGCCTCAAAACGGAAAATACAAGGTTTACATCATCGATGAGGTACATATGCTATCTCAACAGGCTTTTAATGCTTTTCTAAAAACTTTGGAAGAGCCGCCGGCACACGCTATTTTCATATTGGCTACAACCGAAAAACACAAAATCATTCCAACTATTCTTTCCAGGTGTCAGATTTACGACTTTAAAAGAATCGGAGTTGAAGATGTAAAAAGTCAATTGGCAATGATAGCCGTAAAAGAGGGTGTTGAGGCCGATGATGACGCACTGCACATTATAGCACAAAAAGCAGATGGTGCAATGCGCGACGGCTTATCTATGTTTGACAGAGTTGTTAGTTTCTCGGGAAATAAAATCACCGCTTCCGATGCTGCAGAAAATCTGAATGTTTTAGATTACGACTACTATTTCAAAACTACAGATTTAATTTTGGCAAACAACATTCCCGGAACATTAAACCAGCTGAACGAAATATTGAATAAAGGTTTTGATGTTCATAATTTTATTGCCGGATTATCTGCTCACTTTAGAGACTTATTAGTTTCTAAAGACGAATCTACCCTTCAATTACTTGAAGTAGGAAAGAAAACTAGAGAAAAGTATTTAGAGCAATCAAAAAAGTGCGAACTAAACTTCCTGTTTCAGGCTCTGGAAATTACAAACGAATGTGATATCAACTTTAAAACCAGCAAAAACCAACGGCTTCTGGTAGAAATCACATTAATGCAGCTATCCTCCATAAACTCTGAAAGCGGAGTCAAAAAAAAAAATTTAAATACCCAATAAAAGCCCCAAGCTTTTCAGGGATAATAAAAACAGTACAGGAACAGCTCAATCCCCAACCTAATACAACAGTAGAAGAAACCAAGGGAGAATATCAGGCAGAACCAGCTCAGCAGGAAAGTCAGGTAGCTGTAAAAAGAAGCTCTACACCTCTAAAGAGACAAAGACGTAAATCTACGCTTTCGATAAGTTCACATCTCGAGGAAAAAAAACAAAACAAAAAGGAAACTGAATTAGATCTGAGCAACATGCCCAAAGATGATTTTAAGTACGACGACATGCTTAAACTTTGGAATGAATATGCCGAAATGCTACTACAACAGGGGAGCACTCTTTTACACTCTGCAATGACAGCCGAAAAGCCTAAACTCGAAGACAATACTATTATTTTCGAAGTACCTAATCAAACACTTTCTGCTCATTTTGCCGAAGACAATAAACTAATTCAATACATACGTGAAAATCTTAACAATTACTCTATTAGATTTAAGACTCACATCACGGAAGTTGAAAACCTGAAAATGATCTTCACCAGTAAGGAAAAATATAATTTCATGTTGGAAAAAAATTCACTCCTCGAAACATTTGTCACGAAACTGAAGCTGGATTTGGTATAGATCAAGGTAAATTTTGAAGAAAAAACTCCAATCATCGCTAAGCCGAGACACGGTGAGCTGATGACAAAAAAAACTTTAAACTTTTCACCCTGAACTTATCTCAGTGTAAATTTTGAACTTTAGACTTTAGACTTTGAACTTTGAACTTTGAACTTTAAACTTTAAACTTAAAATGTTATCATCGATAACTTACAAAGCTAATCAATACAAAAAAAAACGGAAGAGTTTTAAACTTTTCCGTTTTTTCTTAACCCTCTCTAACAACGAGT
>JBDLJM010000225.1 GCA_039714315.1 Bacteroidota bacterium
ATTACTTCGTAAAGTATTAAAATAATATACTACAGAATAGCGGGATCTAAACGCCCCGGATAAAAACGGCAGCTTTTTTATATAAAATGTTTGTGAATCTTTTGCTTAGAGAGCGACTTTAGAAGCTCCTTTAAGCAAAATAGATGAACATATTTTATATAAAAAACTATAGTGGATAGCCTGTCTGCCAATCCAGGCAGGCCGGAAAAGGCGCATGAAAATAATTTTATCAAATTGTGCATCGGAGCCGAAACAACTTTAACATTTATTTGTGATAAGAAATACCTGTAAAGAAATAATTTAGAATCACGTTTATTATATTTGTTTAAACACTACCTAAAACCTGAACCGTGAAAAGGATAACCATAAGTAATGCGTTGTTAACCAACAAGACATAGATACATTATGGTTATTATGTACTTAATGTAAAATTATTAGCAATGAAAAATAAAAAGCTGGTTTTAACAATATTTTCCCTTATTGTTTCTTTGGCAAACATCAATGCGCAAAAAAAATATTCTCTGGAAGAGTGTATCATTCACGCCCGCGAAAACAATCTTACTGTTAAACAATCCCGGTTAAATGTTGAGATAAATGAGAATGTAAAAAGTTCGCAGGTAGGCAACTTTTTTCCGGATGCGAACCTTAACGGAACTTATTCATACAATAAAGGTTTCGCTATTGACCCTACTACTAACCAGATTCAAAGTGCGGTAAATTCATTTGTATTTAACGGTACATCTCAATGGAATTTGTTCGATGGTCTTCAGAACATCAACAAATACAGGAAAGCTAAGTTTGACCTTTTGGCTGCTCAGTACAATCTGGAACAGTTAAAAGACAATATAAGCCTTCAGGTGGCCGATGCATATTTACAGGTAATTTTAAATAAAGAATTTCTGAAAGTTGCAAAAAGTCAGGTTGAAGTATCAGAAAAAGAAGTTGAAAGAGTAAGTAAGTTAGTGAAAGCAGGGTCTTTGCCTCAAGGTGATTTATATGAAAGTGAGGCCACATTTGCCAACGATGAACAACAGCTTGTTGCAACCGAAAACAGTTTGACCCTTTCCAAGTTAAGTCTTACACAGTTATTACAAATTGATTATTCAAACGACTTTGATATTGTTGATGAGGACTTCCCAATTCCCTCACTGGAAATGCTAAACAAATCAAACGAAGAAGTTTACGATAAAGCACTTACTAATCAATATCTTATTCAAAGCTATGAAAACAGAATCTTTTCGGCTGATAAGGATTTAAGTATTGCAAAAGGGATTTACAGCCCGAGTCTGAGTTTGGTTTACCAGTTCTCTACAAGATACACTATAAACAGAGAGATTTACACATACTCTGAACCAGATTTTATCCCGATTGGTCAGGTGCAAAATACGGGCGAAACTGTAGTATCATTGGCTCCTCAAAGCATACCATCAGGTACCGAAACCTACGATAATTGGGATCAGGCCAGAGATAATAAAAACCACTATCTGGGAATAAATCTTAGAATTCCGCTGTTCAACAGGCTGCAAACAAGAAACAATGTAAGAATTAAAAAGCTTCAGCTTGACCAGGCTGAACTGGAACTGGACATTCAAAAAAATCAGCTTCGCCAGAATATAGAAAAGGCCAAAACTGATGCAAATGCGTCATTAAAAAGCTATAAAGCAAGCGAAAAATCGTTAGAATCACTTGAGGAAGCATTTAAATATGCCCAACAAAAGCGAGATGTAGGAATGATAAGTGAATACGACTACAATCAAAGCAGATACAGACTTGTACAGGCACAATCTACCATGTTGAGAACAAAATATGATTTCATATTTAAAATAAAAGTGCTTGAATATTACTATGGCGAACGATTTAATTTAACAGGGTCAGAGAACTAATCACTGAAATATGAAGAAGAAATATATTTATATAATCATTGCTGTTGTAGTTCTGATTGTATTATTACTTGTAGCAAAGAAGAAAGGATGGCTAGGCGATGACCCTAATACAAAAACAGTTAGCACGGCAAAAGTAGAATTGGTTGACATTGTAGAGAGTGTATCATCCTCAGGAAAAATTAAGCCTGAAGTTGAAGTGAAAATTGCTCCTGAAGTTTCGGGTGAGATCATAAAACTTACTATAAAAGAAGGTGATGAAGTTAAGAAAGGGCAATTACTGGCTTCAATAAATCCGGATATTTACGAGTCGAGCGTTAATAGAGCCAGGGCGGCATTACAATCATCAAATTCAGCATTAAAACAGGCAAAAGCCAGGCTTATTGAATCGGAACAGGATTATAAACGCAATAAGGAACTTTTTGAAAATCACACCATTGCCAGATCAGAATGGGATAAGATAAATGCAAATTATTCGGTTGCTAAGCTTCAGGTAGAATCGGCCGAATTTCAAGTGTCCAGCTCTCAGGCTACACTACGCGAAGCTAAAGATAATTTAGCCCGTACTAACATCTTTTCTCCAATGGAGGGAACTATATCCAAACTTAATGTAGAACTTGGCGAAAGAGTAGTTGGTACCGCACAGATGGCAGGAACTGAATTATTGAGAGTTGCCAATCTAAACGAGATGGAAGCCGAAATTGATGTTAATGAAAACGACATCATAAAAGTAAAACTGGGAGATGAAGCCGAAATTGAGGTTGATGCATTTCTGAATAAGAAATTTAAAGGTGTAGTAACAGAGATTGCTAACTCTGCCGAAACAGCAGGTACGAGCGCCGATCAGGTAACTAACTTCAAGGTAAAAGTTAAACTGCTAAAAGAATCATACAAAGAGATATCTGAGGAAATGGGATTAAAATATTCCCCGTTCAGACCGGGAATGACAGCTACTGTAGATGTAAATACAAAAAAGAAAAGTTCTATTGTAGGAGTTAAAATAAGTGCTGTCACTACCCGAAGCGATTCTACATCAATTTCTGACAGGAAAGAGAAAAAATCAAAAAGAAAGAAGAAAGAAGAAGATGATGAAGAAAAAGATGGCGTTCAGGTAGAATCTTCAGAATTGGAGCAGAATGTTGCAGATGATTTATTTGAATGTGTTTTTATCATAGATGCAGAAGGAAAAGCAAAAATCAAAACAGTAGAAACAGGCATTCAGGATGATGAATATATCGAAATCACTAAGGGATTAAAAGAAGGAGATGAAATTATTACCGGACCTTACCTGATGGTTTCAAGGACCTTAAAACCAGGCATGAAGGTTAAAAAAGAGGAAGATAACAAAGATGACTAGTAATAGTTTACTCTAATACCAAATAATATAAAAAATAAAGGTGTTTTATAAAGCACCTTTATTTTTTTATACTCCTATTCCTGATTCATAAATACCTGCCATTTTACCTTTATAGCAATTACGATTCAAAATGATTGATAAATAAATTGAAATAAGTGAAGCGATTCACGA
>JBDLJM010000226.1 GCA_039714315.1 Bacteroidota bacterium
GATCACTCGGCAGAAGAGTATATACAAATAGATGTCGTAAAGAATATCACAACCTTATATAACAAAGCAAAATTACACTATCAAGATGTTGATTTGGAAGCTGGTGTTATTGTTATTGATTATAAAAAGAATTTAATCATTGCCAGAGGTATTAAAGACAGTACCGGTTATACACAAATACCCTACTTCAAACAAGGAGCTGAAGAGTCAACTCAAGACTCTATTATGGTTAATTATGATACTGAAAAAGCCTTGATCTGGGGTTTGAATTCAGAGCAAGACAATGGTATTATTATGGGAAGTGGAGTCAGCAAAAAAGTAAATGATTCAACGATATATGTAAGAGACATTGTGATTACCACTTCTAAAAAGATAAATCCTGATTATTATATAGGAATTAACAAGGCCAAGATAGTACCCAAGAAGAAAATTATTGCAGGAGCTTCACAATTGTTTATTGCTGATGTGCCAACACCGGCATGGCTTCCATTTGCCTATTTTCCGTTAACTCAAACACGCACGTCCGGTATTTTAATGCCTACTTGGGGTGAGTCTTCGCAACAAGGTTATTTTTTACAAAATGGGGGTTATTACCTTGCTTTAAACGATTATTTCGATTTGGCATTGACCGGAGATGTTTACACAAATGGTAGTTGGAGTTTTAGGGCTAACAGTAACTACTCTTTACGTTATAAGTTTAACGGAAATGTCGGGTTTAAATATGACAATGTAATCTACAGTCTTAGAGGTTTTGATGACTATAGCAAAAGTTCAAATTATAATATCAGGTGGACACACAGCCAAGATGCAACAGCAAATCCCAATGCGCGTTTATCAGCATCTGTAAACCTAGGGAGTAGTAAGTATTATCGACAGTCATTAAATGAATATAGTACCAATGCTTATTTAAAAAACCAATTGAGTTCTTCTGTGTCTTTTTCAAAACGATTTGTAGGAACTCCTTTCAACTTGAGCTTGTCAGCAACACATTCACAAGTTACAGATACTGAAAAAATTACCATGTCATTACCATCATTACAATTGAGCATGGATCGTATTTATCCGTTTGCACCAAAGAGTGGTTCCTCAAAGAATCCATTACACAAACTGAGTTTGAGTTATAATATGGCCGGTGATTATCGTATTAATACAACTGACGAATATTTCTTCAAAAAGGAAATGTTTGATCAAGCAAAATCAGGAATAAAGCACAATGCCAGCTTAAGTACAAATATGAAATTATTCAACTATTTTACTGTGAATCCAAATGCTAATTATAAAGAGACCTGGTATTTTGATTATATTGAAAAAAAGTATAGCGAGGGTGATAATAGCATTATTTCAGATACAATAAGCAAATTTAAAGCATTAAGAGAATACAGCACCGGACTTTCTTTATCGACTAATATTTACGGTACATTCAAATTTAAAAAAGGAAGATTAAAAGCCATACGTCACACAGTTAGACCTTCTGTATCATATAGTTATCGACCGGATTTCAGTTTTTATGACGAAGAAGTTTATAACCCCGAGACAGAAGAAACAGAGACTTATTCACCCTACCAAGGAAGTATTTATGGCGTTCCGGGAAAAGGAATTTCAAACAATATTGGCATCAGTTTAAGTAATTCCTTTGAAGCAAAAATTATGTCAAAAGATTCGACTCAAACAGAGGCAAAAAAAATAAATTTATTGAATAATTTAAATTTTTCTACGGGTTACAATATAACTGCCGACACCTTACGTTGGTCACCTGTTGGAATGAATACAGGGGCAAATCTGTTTAAAAATAAATTACGTATCAACGTCAATGCAAGTTTAGACCCTTATGCAATTAATGCAAATGGAAATAGAATAAACAAATTTAATATTGAAAATGGTGGTAGTTTATTTAGGTTAACCCGTGCCGGAGTCACAATGAGTTATGGTTTGTCAGATAAAACCTTTAAAAGAGAGGAAAAATCGGATAAAGATAGTGATCAAACAGGTGTAGATTCTGGAATTGCGGATAATGATATGAGAGATCAAGGCGATCAGAAAGACGAAAAAACAAAGAAAACGAAGTTGTATCACTCCAAAATACCATGGTCATTAAATTTATCGTATTCGTTGCAATATAGCAATGCACAGCGCCAAAATGAGTTCTCTTCAAATTCCCTGATGTTTAACGGTGATGTTGAGTTGAGTCCAAAATGGAGTGTCGGTTTTAATTCGAGTTACGACTTAAAAGGAAAAGGCTTGGGGCATACCAGTCTTAACTTTCAACGGGATTTAGATAGTTGGAAAATGCGTTTTAGTTGGGTGCCGTTTGGAACCAGAAAAACCTATTACTTCTTTATTGGTGTGAAATCATCGGTATTGAGTGATCTAAAATATGACAAGAGAAAAATGCCGGATAAGAGGCTTTTCTAAATAGTAAGAAAAAATAATTATAACACATAAATAAGAAATATGAAACGAATCATTAAAACACCAAAAGCACCCATGCCAATTGGGCCTTATAATCAAGCAGTATTTACTACAGGAGGCACTTTATATATTTCAGGTCAAATACCTATGAATCCTGAGACAGGTAAGTTGGTTGAAACCGGAATTAAAGATGCCACAAAACAAGTAATGCAAAACCTGAAAGCTATCCTAACCGAGGCTGATTTGAGTTTTAGCAATGTGGTCAAATCATCTATTTTTATAGAAGACATGGATGATTTTGCAGACATAAATGAAGTTTATGGAGCCTATTTTGACGAAAGAACAGCTCCGGCAAGAGAAACAGTGCAAGTTGCAAAATTACCTTTAGGTGTGGCTGTTGAGATTTCTGTAATTGCTGTTAGTGAGCGTTAGAGGCAAGCTAAAAAGTAATTTTTTTGTCAATTGGAGCGCAGTCGAGAATATTAGTCTTTGAATTACAGTTTGATATATTTCTCGACTGCGCTCGAAAAGACGGTTCTGATAACTCTTTCAGACAGACCCTTAAATAGCCCGTATCATTAACTCAGCCGAAGCAGGGTTAGTAGCTAAGGGTATATCATGCACATCACATAAGCGCATAAGCATCGATATATCGGGCTCGTGTGGATGTTTTTCTAACGGATCTCTAAAAAAGAAGACCATTTGTATATCGCCTTCGGCGACCATAGCGGCAATTTGAGCATCACCACCCATAGGTCCTGATAATACTTTTTTAACTGTAAAACCTGCCTTTACAGCTTTTTCGCCGGTAGTTCCGGTAGCGAAAATATTGATTTCTTTTTGCAATAAGACAGCTTTATAATCCATAAGAAACTGTATCATTTCTGCTTTTTTTCCGTCATGGGCAATGATTGCAATATTCATTTTATCAAAAAAATTTGTGTACAACGAAGTTAGTGTTTTTATTGGATATGAGCTGTTATT
>JBDLJM010000227.1 GCA_039714315.1 Bacteroidota bacterium
AAACAGGGGATATCTCGGCTATTCTTATGGAGGCCTCTTTGGCACTTACATTTTATTAAATGAACCTCAATTGTTTAATAAATATTTAATTGGTAGTCCGTCATTATGGTGGGATGATTATCTCCTTTCAAAAGAGCTTAAAAAAATGAAAGCTGAAGACCTGACATCGATAAAATCTATTTTCCTTGCGGTGGAAGAAGAAGGAACACAACTCGAAAGCTATTCAAAATTTAGAGAACAGTTATTGGCAAAAAAGCCTGATAGTCTGCAATTTGAAAGTGTTATCATTTTTGGTGAAGATCATATGACTGCTGTCCCTGCTGCTATTGTAAAAGGTTTGAAATATTTGTATGGAAAATAGAATTATTCTAATAGTAAAAAATTTATGAATGTTGAAAGAAATATTAATGAAACAAACTTCAATGATAGAACTGATATCTTTGGGATGAAGACACTTTTTGATGAGCACTTTAAAGTGCTGACAAAGGATTTAGATCAGATATTGACTGATAATGGTTATGACCAATTATTGGTCTATTCCGGTGGACTGAAAATGCAATTCGCAAATGACCTTCCTTATCCTTTCATGGTAAACACCTACTTTAAGATGTTCCTTCCCGGTGAAACAAATCCCAATTGCTGGGTGATCTGGCGAGTAGAACAAAAACCAATATTATTGTTTTATCAACCGGAAGATTTCTGGCATTTCGTACCTGAACTAGATCTGGATTTTTGGTCAAATTATTATGAAATACATAGGGTAAAAAAACCGGATGAAGCAGAGCGGAATTTTGGAAATACTACGGCATGTGCGTTTTTAGGTGAGATAGATGACCTAGTATCCGGCTGGAGCCTGGGTGAGCGTAATCCTGATTCAATAATAGCAGCCATTAATTGGCAGCGAAGTTACAAGTCATTATTTGAACAAGCCTGCATTCAAAAAGCAAACGAGATAAGTGCAAAAGGACATTTTGCTGCAAAAGAAGCATTTTATGCCGGAGCCAGTGAATTGGAGATCAGTCTTGAATTTCAAAGAGCCTGTCAGTTGGATGAATTCCGTCTGGCACATCAGCCGGTGGTGGGAATAAATGAACATACGGGAATACTGCACTACATTGAGCGAGACACAAACCGCTTGTCTAAAGCAAAGCTACATAGCTTGTTAATTGATGCAGGAGCAAGTTATTTGGGCTACGCTTCAGATATTACACGAACCTATAGCTACAAGGATCATGAATTTGGTGAGTTGATTAGAGCATTAGATTCGAGGCAACAACAGCTTGTTCGTGAAATTCAATTGGGTCAATCTTTCCAGGATATTAATACTCGCTCCAAGCTTTTATGTGCATCGATATTAAAAGAGTTTGATATTGTATATTCAACTCCGGAATCAACATTGGAAACGGGCTTGATTGAGAGCTTTTATCCCCATGGCGTTGGTCATTTTCTTGGCTTACAGCCACATGATGTAGCTGGACTCCGTTCTTTTGAATCTAATTTTGTATTCACTATTGAACCAGGTATCTACTTCATCCCGATGCTGCTTAATAAATTGGCTCAAAGTGAACTTAAAAACGAGGTAAACTGGGATAAAGTTAAAAATATGCTGCCATTTGGCGGGGTGCGAATTGAAGATGATGTTTTGATGACTGAGACAGGCCCTGTTAATTTAACCCGGCAAGCTTTCAATTCAGTTAATAAAAAGAATTAAATAAAAAATTATGTATAAACCAATTTCAAAGAAAACATTAGCTGCCTTTGCTGCACCAAATTTTGCCTTAGCTATTATGCACATGCCGGTAGGTTACGTTATACCGGCACTTTATGCCAAATATACAAGCCTAAGTCTGGCAACTATCGGCTCTATTTTGTTATTTGGTCGCATCTTTGATGCTTTCAGTGATCCTTTGATAGGATATTATTCTGATCGTACCCAATCACGTTGGGGAAAACGTAAACCCTGGATGATAATTGGGACACCTATTGCTATGGTGGCAATCATATTTTTATTCTCTCCTCCGGCAACAGCGGGTTACATGTATTTTTTGTTCTGGAGTGTTTTGCTCTTTGCATCATGGACATTGATTGACATTCCTTATGCTGCATGGGGAGTGGAGCTGTCACGTGATTATGATGAGCGAAGTCGAATCATGACTTGGCGAAGTGTTGTAGGATATATTGGTTCAATTCTATTTTTGGCTTCACCGATATTATTATTTCCCTGGACGGGAAATACTGAAATTGGTACAGAAGTTATGAATATAGCTGCATGGATGGTGGCATTATCACTTCCGATACTTATGTATATCGCTGTTAAATATGTACCAACAGGTATTAATGTCTCCACACAAAAGGTGCGGTTGAAAGATTTTATAAAGTCGATAAAAATTAATAAGCCATTATATCGCTTTATGTCAGCATTATTAATCCACGGGATAGGTCTTGGAGCATGGGCAGCAACAGTACTGATATTTGTTGACGCCTATATCGGCATAGGCGACAAATTTATTTATTTATTATTGGCTGCCTGGATAATACGCATTCTGGTTTCACCATTTTGGTTAAAAATGTTTATTAAATATGGTAAACATAAGGTATGGGCTACCGGAGCTATTATCTCAGCTGTTGTTACTCCCACTGCATTGCTTGTATCACCCGGCGAAGCAGCTTTTATCCCTTTGTTGGTTTATGCCATTATATTAGGTTTTTTTGAGACTGCTATGTATTTGGCTCCATTTGCAATTTTTGGTGATATTATAGATTATGACACTTTAAAAACCGGTTCGAATAAAGCCAGCTCTTTTTATGCGCTAAAAGGTCTTATCCTAAAATCAATCTCCGGTGTTGGTGGAGCAATAGGGTTCTTCTTATTAAGCGCATTTGATTTTAATGTGAAGGGTGGAAATACACCAAAGCAGACAGTAGGTATATTTGTTGCATTTGCTGCTGCCCCGGCATTATTTTATTTAATTTCAGGATTAATAATCAAAAATTTCCCTCTTGATGCAAGGCGTCAAGGTATTATAAAACGGCGCCTGGAAAGTCGGTCTAAACATTTAAAACAGGGCATTTAGGCTGTTCAAAAACTACTATAATTAACCTCTAAGAATATTGATTAAAAAATAAAGAATCTAATGAATTAAATAATATGTTGAACCTAGTAGAAATTCTTGTTCGAACTAGTAGGGTCAATAACTAAAACATGTATAAAATGAAAAAATTAGAACTTATTTCAAACCAAGTAAAGGAAAGTAGCAATCCGCCAATTCTATTTATTCACGGAATGTGGCATGGTGCATGGTGTTGGGAACCTTATTTCCTTCCCTATTTCAAAGAATTAGGATATAAGGCATACGCACTAAGTCTATCC
>JBDLJM010000228.1 GCA_039714315.1 Bacteroidota bacterium
CTGGTTAAAGATATGATGCAAAGTGATGTTAAGCTGATGAAGAAGGATCAGTATCTGAAAGATGGAGGCTATGAAACGTTAAATTATTTCGAATAAATTGCGAATAAAGTTATAGCCCAGAGGTTCACAAAGGAGACACAGAGAGCACTAAGTTTTTTTTCTTTGTGTAACTCTGTGACTTATTAGTGTAATAATAAAAGATATGACAGAAAATGATATAGCGTATAAGGTAATTGGGGCTGCAATAGAAGTACATAAGAAATTAGGTCCGGGTTTACTTGAGTCTGCATATCAGGAGTGTTTGTTTTATGAGCTTAAAGAGTTAGGGCTTAATGTAATGAAAGAAGTACCCAGACCAATTGTATATAAAGATATCAAGTTAGATCACGGATATCGTATAGATTTACTTGTTGAAAATAAATTAGTGATTGAGCTAAAAACAGTAGAGGCATTTACCGATGTTCATTTGGCTCAAGTATTGACTTACCTGAAACTTGGAGAATACAAACTTGGTCTATTAATAAATTTCAATGTATCAAAATTAACAGAAGGAATAAAAAGAGTCATTCTATAACCTCTGTGGTTCTTTGTGACTCCTTTGTGTAACTCTGTGAAACTAAAAAAATGAATACAAATTCAAAAATATACGTAGCTGGTCATCGTGGACTTGTTGGTTCGGCTATTATTAACAACCTAAAATCAAAGGGATACTCAAACCTTATTTTTAGGACTCACAAAGAACTGGACCTTACCAATCAACAAGCCGTTGCAAACTTCTTCGAAGAAGAAAAACCCGATTACGTAATACTGGCCGCTGCAAAAGTAGGGGGTATAGTAGCTAACAATACATATCGGGGAGAATTTATCTACGATAACCTGATGATACAGAATAATGTGATTCACCAGAGTTACATTAACGGAGTTAAAAAGCTCCTGTTTTTGGGTAGTACCTGTATTTATCCAAAAAATTCACAGCAACCAATGAAGGAAGAATATTTACTTACTTCAGAATTGGAATACACAAATGAGCCTTATGCAATAGCTAAGATTGCGGGGATAAAAATGTGCGAGAGCTACAACATCCAGTACGGAACAAACTTTATAGCAGCACAGCCTACAAACCTTTACGGGCCAAACGATAATTTCGATCTGGAAAAATCACACGTCCTTCCTGCATTAATCAGAAAAATGCACTTAGGAAAAGCATTAGAAAATAATGATTTGGAGACTTTGCGAGCTGACTTAGATAAACTACCAATCGAAGGGGTTAATGGAGAAAGCAGCGAATCTGAAATTTTAAACGTTTTAGCAAAATACGGAGTAAAAGAAACCTCAAACACCAAACCTCAAACTTCAAACGTCTCAGTAGAAATCTGGGGCTCAGGAAATCCAATGCGAGAATTCCTTTGGAGTGAGGACATGGCAGATGCTTGTGTACACTTAATGGAAAATGTTGATTTTAGCAATATTGTCTCTGAACGTCATATCGACCGTAGCGAAAGCGAAGTGGAGATATCTCATGAAGATATAGTGGAAAACTGCAAAACAACAGAATCAGAAAAACAAACTCCGGTAAATGAGCTTGTTGAAGTACGTAACACCCACATAAACATCGGTACCGGAAAAGAAGTGTCAATAAAAGAATTAGCCGAAACTATAAAAGAAGTAGTTGGTTTCGAGGGAGAACTTTATTTTAATACAGATAAACCCGATGGGACAATGCGGAAATTAACAGATTCGTCAAAGCTTGAGTCTTTGGGGTGGAAGTATAGTATTGAACTTAAAGAAGGTATTAATTATGCTTATAATTGGTACTTGAAGTAAGCTTAAATATTAGTAAACTTATTGTGGTAATCCTCTCATGTGATCTGATTAATTAGATTATTTGAGAGGATTTTTTTACAATTAATTTGTATTTGTAACTTTGTTGGTTGATTGTAATTACATATCTTGCCCACGCTTAATGTGATACTTGATTATTATTTGGATGGATAAGCGTTACTCAAAATATATAAGACCATTTGCAATTTTTTCTGATCTTTTATTATTAAATGTTTTAATGCATTTTTTAATATTCGAGAAAGGACTTATGACTGATGCTACAAAAGATTTTCGCTTTCTTTTTGTGGCTAATGTAGGGTGGTTGGTAATCTCATATATCTTAGACTTATATAAAATATATCGTTTTACACGTATAGTGATAATTATGCGTGGTTTGTCAAATCAAATAGTGATATTTTTTCTTCTTATATCATCTCTATATTCCTGGTCTTATTTACTGCTAAATAAGGAAGGGATTATAAACTTCTTTATAGTTCTGTCATTGTTACTTTTCTTTATGCGCTTTCTTACATTTTACGGATTGCGTAATTATAGGATGTATGGAGGGAATTACCGGAATATTATAATTGTGGGATATGAAGAAAATTCAAAGTTACTTTATAAGTTTTTCAATCAACGCCCTGAATTCGGTTATCAGTTTAAGGGCTTCTTTTCTGACAAATATGAAAATAATAAAGTACTAAAAGGAGGGATAAAAGATATAAAGAATTTTGTTTTAGATAATGAAATTGATGAAATATACTGCACTGTTGAGGAGCTTGATTCTATTGAGTTAAAAGCCTTAATAGATTTTGCTGAGAATAATTTGAAAATAATCAAGTTTATTCCTGACTCAAAAGGGGTTTTTGGAAGAGATTTGAAACTTCAGTATTATGATTTTATGCCGATTTTGGCACTTCGGGAAAATCCATTTGAAGACTCTGTTCAAAAGTGGGTAAAGCGTATTTTTGATTTGATTTTTTCTTCTCTGGTAATAGTTTTTGTTTTATCGTGGTTGATTCCTGTTCTTGGATTATTGATAAAGAGAGAATCAAAAGGCCCCGTGTTCTTTAAGCAAAAACGTAGCGGTCTGGATAATGCAGATTTCTATGTTTATAAATTCAGGTCTATGGGAGTAAATAAAGACGCAGATGCTCAGCAAGCAACGAAAAACGATCCCCGGGTTACAAAGATTGGTAGATTTTTAAGAAGTACTAGTATTGATGAATTACCACAGTTTATAAATGTATTTAAAGGCGAAATGTCTGTTGTGGGGCCTCGTCCGCATATGTTAAGTCACACTGACTATTACTCTAAAATAATTGATAAATTTATGGTTCGACATATTGTGAAACCAGGAATTACAGGATTGGCTCAGGTTCGTGGCTTTAGAGGAGAAACTGAAACTGTGGCACAGATGCGTGCAAGGGCGAGAGTTGATCGTTTCTATATAGAAAACTGGTCGATGTTATTGGACTCAAAAATTATTGCCCAAACTTTTGTGAACGCTGTTAAAGGAGAAGAAAAAGCTTATTAAGATTTGAAG
>JBDLJM010000229.1 GCA_039714315.1 Bacteroidota bacterium
CCTTGCGGAGCTCCTTTTTTTGCTATTGTGAAAATATTTTGCCATATACAACTACAACGGAACACCCGTTAACCCACATTATTCACCGCAATTTTTGAAAAAAAATATCTTTCTATGAATAATGTGGGGTGCCGGCCAAATTATTATTAAATGGTTTATGAGGCGCAAAAACACACCCCAATTTCAAAAGTTATCGCTGTTTGAAATTTCCCCTTCTCATGAGGGGATATATTAAATCGCTTTAGTTGCAGCTTTCAACCACTCCAAAACATCTCCTTCTACAGAAGGGCTTATTTTCTCATAGACCTCTTTGTGATAGTTGTTTAACCATTCTTTTTCTTCATCCAAAAGTAATTCGTTTACAATTGGCCTGGTATCCATCGGGCAAAGTGTAAGAGTTTCGAATTCGAAGAAATTACCGAATTCGGTTTCTTTCCATTTGTTAGCAGCTACAAGAGTTTCTATTCTGATGCCGTGTTTACCTGCTCTATACAGACCCGGTTCGTTTGATGTGATACTGCTTTCCAGAATAGGGTTCTGGTTAAGATCAGGGCGGATACTGTGAGGGCCTTCGTGAACATTCAGGAAGAATCCTACTCCGTGGCCGGTTCCGTGATGGTAATTTTTACCTTCGCGCAATAAAGCCTGACGTGCCAAAGTATCGAGCTGGCAACCTCTTGTGCCTTCAGGGAACTTTGCCAGAGCCAGTTGAATATGACCTTTTAACACCAAGGTGTAATCTCTTTTTTCCTCCTCGGTTAAAGGGCCTAAGGCTATAGTTCGCGTAAGATCGGTAGTTCCGTCAAGGTATTGTGCTCCCGAATCTACCAGTACAAAACTTGAAGCTTCGAGCTTTTTATCGCTTTCTCCGTTGGCCGAGTAATGTATTATTGCCCCGTGTTCTCTATAACCTGCTATTGTAGGGAAGCTTTCGCCTACGAAATTTTCCTGTTCTTTTCTAAGTTCAATTAATTTGTCGGAGATTCCAACCTCTGTAACTTCTCCTCCCGCGACACTGTTGTCGATCCAGTGCAGGAATTTAGTCATCGCGATACCGTCTTTACGCATCGCATTTCTGATATTTTCGAGTTCTGTCTTATTTTTCGCTGACTTGAAAAATGTTGAGGGATTTGTAGCTTTTATTATTTCGCTTCCTTTCTTAATCCACGATAGAACTTTCTGATTCAGCCTGTCAGGATCGACAAGACATTTTGAATATGTCAGATTGTTTTTCACATACGACTCCAGGGCTTTATAGCTTTTTACCTGAACTCCATTGTCTTTCAATACTGCTTTTGCCTGTTCCGACAGCTTTTTCTTTTTTATGAAAAGAGTAGTATTATCTTTTGTGAATAGGGCATAAGCTATTGTTACAGGATTGTATGCAACATCACTTCCCCTAAGGTTGAATATCCAGGCTATATCGTCGAGAGTTGCAACTAAGTGAGAATCAGCTTCAAGTTCAGTATATTTTTTTCTGATTTCAGATATTTTATCAGAGATTGATTTCCCGGCATATTTTTCATCAAGTATATAAGCTTTTTCAGCAGGCATCTCTGGTCTGTCTTCCCAAATGGTTTTAATGAAATCGTTATTCCCGTCAAGTTTAAGTCCGACTTTTTTTAGCGTATTTCTCAGTTTAGCATATGCCGAAACAGCGAACACGCGTGAATCAACACCGACTACCTCTCCTTTACTCAGGGTTTTAGTCAGCCATTCGTCAAATTCAGGAACATCGGGCATTCCTTGTTTGAAGAGTTTCATCTCGCTACCTTCGAGTTGTTGTTCTGCCTGCAGGAAGTACCTTCCGTCGGTCCAAAGTCCGGATTCTGTCATTGTTACGACAACTAAGCCAGCCGATCCTGTAAAACCTGATATCCACTTTCTCGATTCCCAGAAATCAGCTACATATTCACTCATATGAGGGTCGGTACTTGGTATAATATAAGCTTGGATATTGCTTTTTTTCATTAGCTTTCGTAAAGCCGATAATTTTTTGTCCATGACCATAAATCGTCAATTTATATGTTCTGTTTGGTGTAAAGTATTAAAGCTATAAAGATAAATGAAATTGTGAACGTGATTATTGTTTATAATTAGAAACTTATTAAAAATTAGTGGATGATGTTAATATATTTAGTTATAGGTCTTGTCAAACATAAGGAAACGGATGTAATAAACACATCCGTTTCGAGAATTGGGAGGTAATGATATACCTACATTTTGTTTAATCTAAAATTTTAACTACTTACTATCTTACTATTTTTTTTGAACTTATAAGTAACAAGCATGATAGTCTTGTCTTTTTTGTTAGTTACCAGTCTTGCAACCTCATTATTTTTTGGACGGAAATCATAGTAAGTATAATCACCAACTCTTGTTACGCTAATTGCTTCTCCACAACCTGCTTTCAATACTCTCAAAGCATTGTTTTTCTTCCAGCCGAAATCACTTTCGAACTGACAACATTCGGCAAGGGTTACAGTACAGCATACAGTTCCCTCATTCATTCTTAAGTTTACAACATTATCGATAGCAGGAGGATCGGTAGCAAGAACCTCTGTGCTAAAACTAAATAATAATACTAACCCAAGAACTAAACCTAACTTATTAAATAAAGATTTCATAATGCAATGTTTTTATATTCGTTAATACCTTTTTTCGTTAATTTCTATGTTAAATTTACCCCGTTAATTGGCCAATTCAGAGCGATTTAACTTTTTTAACCTCATTTAACTTATTTTATCAGAATACCATGTTAAAAGTTGAATGGGTTTTGCAAATTGTTAACATTTCAGTTTTTTCAGATGCATTTTAAAGAACTTCTGTTACAACAATATGACGCAGGGTATTGATAATTTGTTGCGTTGGAATAGCTTGTTTAACAGTTGTTTAACTTAAGTTGGGTAATATTGTGATAATTTTATGAGAATGAATATTTAGTTGTACTTGAATAAAATTTCAGATACTGAACAAGCTCTTTTATATGTGTTGCATTTGTTAAAATCGGTGTATTTGTGTTTTTTGTTTTTTGGATGGAATCTTTTGTTGAAAAAAGGTTTGCGGATAAGTAAAACTGTTTTATATTTGCACCCGCATTCAGGAAAAACATTAAATAATGTTTTGTGAAAAATGCAGAGAAGTTCAGAATAAATGCCTTGGTGGCGGAATTGGTAGACGCGCTGGATTCAAAATCCAGTTCCTTTTTTGGAGTGAGGGTTCGATTCCCTCCCAAGGTACAACGACGTTGTATGTCAATGAAACGAATAGCCTTTAAACACTGCACTTGCAGGAGTTTGAGGGTTTTTTTGTTT
>JBDLJM010000230.1 GCA_039714315.1 Bacteroidota bacterium
ATGGGGCTATATTTTCAACTGAACACCCAGAAGGGATTGCTGAACATGAATCCAAATGATGACGACTCCGTTATGAGAAATGTCGGTTTCGGACTCTCCCTGGGATACCGTTTTTTATGATGAGGCCGGATATTTAATTTCGACTGGATCGATCATGCCTCAAATCGTTGGGGCTGGTGGCACCACCGCCAAACCGCGAAAGCCCCCGCTAGACCTAGTGTCTTCGGGGGCTTTCCAATTTATGTTGACGGAGGCGTTGATGGCATTCGAAATCATAAACATACCACTCTTGAAACTTCCGTATTGTTCATTCAACATTACCAGTATTCTCTTCTTTTCCCAATTATATCTTACCGTGATTGTTTTTCCCTACCATGTTTATTTAATATTATTTTCCAGTTCACTTAAAATATTCTGTAAAATATATTCTGAAATTTTATGCTCCTTATGCGTATCGTCTAACCATAAATCCCATTTACCTTTGTTCAGTTCTTTTACACGATTGAAAACTTCATGGTAATAAGTTTTCCATTTTGTCCCGCCAAAACAACAGGCATCGTACTTGTTTACAACCTGTACTTGTTTTCTATTATCTCCATAAGCCCCAAGTACGTACAACTCAAGATAATTTGCTGTTTGTAAAAGATCCGGAATGCTTTGTTCCCAATCTCCACTATCCTTATCCGAATTGGATCGTAAATACATGGGATAACTTCCTGCAACCGGAAAGCTTATTTTTATTCTCGAATCAATCGCCGCTGCTATAGTTGTAGTCCAGGCACCCCCCGAAATGCCTGTCATTATTACATTGTCGTAGTTGTATCTGTTTTCCAGATTATTTATTGTTGTAATTACCGGTTCGATAAAATATTTAACGGAGTGACCATTCTCCGGTTCTAAAAATTTGAAATGTTCGTGTTGTGTTAAATGAATTTTACCAAGTTTAGGAATAGTTACATAAGGTTTGTTGTTCATGCCAATTAAAGGCATAGCGAATGCTACAACAGAATATCCGTTATCAAGAAATTCCTTAATTACAGATTTACCATTAATAAAATCTCCTCTGTGGCCCTGATGATACAAAACAACTTTATTCTTTTTACTCTTCGGATTAAAATGGTAGATAACTGATTCTAATTCATAATCCATTTTAACAGTTATTTTATTTATGACCTTTAATGATTTGATATCGTTATATTCCGGATCGCTATAATCCTCTTCAACTTTGTATGGCAATTTGTCTAATGGTAATTCATTATTTCCAAAAACTAACTTTATTAGATTGTTTCTGAGTTGAAGAGCGTCATTCTCACTTTGAATTGATATTAGTTTATTCACATCGGTTTCTAAATACACCGGTGGAATTTCAGGTTTCACTTCATACTTTTCTAAACCAAAAATGACACTGCATGTACCAACATTCTCAAAAAACTCAATTTTAATGTCGTATAGTTTATCCTTATTTAGCCGAACTACTTTTCCTTTATAGCTCCCTGCTTCGTGACTGCTCCACGCATCAATAACCAGCTTATTATTAAGAAACAGCCTGAATCCGTTATCTGATTTCATGCCAATCTCATATTCGCCACTGTCCGGAGATTTTAACTGTCCGCTCCATCGCGCTGAGAACCTGTCTTTATTGACACCGTTTGCAGGAGAGCCATATTCCCAGTTAAAGTTTATCTGTTTGTCAACCTTTATAAGAACCGGTTTACCCTCAAGGTTTTTATTGTTAAAGTATTCTCCGGTTAAACCGTCTTTGCCCGAACTATAGAAAATGTTTTGATAATCGGGATTTTCATTCTTGATCTTACCTGTAATATCAATATCGCTTATAAAGTTTTCTTCATTAACATTGTTAGTTTTAATATCAGGCATCTTGGTTGAGGAAGCACTAATGTTTTTGCAGTTTGTAAAAGATATAGCATCTCCATGTTGGGGAGTAATTTTCACCTTATTAAATTCTATCCAGTTTACCCAAGTAAATTTCATCCCTGTTTCAGCTTTAATTTTAATATTCTCAAGTGTAATATTCTCGACCGGACTTAATTTGGTTCCCATCATATTTAAAGCTATATCTGCACTATTGCATGTGATGTTTTTAAACTTTATATCGCGAAATACGGGATAGGCAATACCTTTTTCTGATGCCATATAAGCACCATAGTTAGTGTTAATAATAATTGCTTCACCATTAATGTTTTCCATTTCTATATTCTCGTACCAGATATTTTCAACCACTCCGCCACGGGATGAATTAGATTTTAGACGAATAACTTTGTCGGTTCCAATAAACTTGCAGTCATGTGCATAAATGTTTCGTACATCACCTGACATATCACTGCCAATTACAATACCTCCATGTGCTTTAAGTCCTTCAATTTTGCGGATTACAACATTTTCAGTCGGAAGTCCTAAGCGCCAACCATCCTCGTTTATCCCTGACTTAAGCGCAACACAATCATCTCCTGAATTTATTCGACAATATTCAACCAGCGCATTTTTTGTTGAATTTATATTGATACCATCAGTGTTCTTCCCTCCATAGGTATCTATTTTCAAGCCTCTGACAATTACATTTTCGCAATATGTTATGTCGAATGTCCAAAAAGGACCAGGTTGGGCAATTGTGAATCCTTCAAAGAGTACGTTTTTACAATTAACCGGATTAATAAACTGTGGCCTGAGCCCAGCTGTTGGTGTTCCGTATCTTCGTTTTTCGGTTGGAACATCTTTTAAAACTTGATTTTCGTAAACAAATTTGGCAGTGTATTCGCCTCTTTTTTTCCAGTGCCACCAACTTTCTCCATGACCAAATAATTTGCCCGGGCCTGTAATCGCTATATTTTCACATCCATTAGCATATATCAATGCGGCATAATTATAAACTTCCAAACCTGCCCAGCGTGTTAATACAACAGGTAAGTAATCATTCGGATTTTCACTGAAATGTAATTCTGCGCCCTCTTTAAGGTGTAGGTTAACATTGCTTTTCAGGTGTATCGATCCTGTTAGCCATTTACCGGCAGGTATAATTACCATACCACCCCCGGCATTGTAACAAGCATTTAATGCATTCTTAATAGCTACTGTATTTTTTGTTTTGCCATCGTTTATTGCACCATAATCAACAATGTTGAATGTTTTATCGGGGAATACTGGCTTTTTCAGTTGCGGCATATTAAAAGGTGCAGTAATTGGTTCAATTTCTGCCGGCCATTCAACTGCCTTATTGCGTGATTCATGTATCTGTGCCGATATTCCTGAATCCAGACCTGAGAAAACAATAA
>JBDLJM010000231.1 GCA_039714315.1 Bacteroidota bacterium
GATTATTTGATCAATAACTAAACTTAAAAAGGCAGAATAGGCAGCAATAAGATTATTTATTACATCTTTAACATCATCCCTGTTAGCATATACAACTAATTTTATGATCTTTGCCCGAAACAAAATAAGAGCACCTTACAAATAAATGGAAACATTAGTTGAGTTTGGATATTTAGGACTTTTTATAGCCTCATTTTTAGCAGGTTCTGTGATGCCTTTGGGCTCAGAAGTTTTATATGGATTATTATTCTACAAAAATTTTGATCCTGTTTCGCTTCTTCTTGTGGCTTCTGTTGGGAATTGGCTAGGAAGCATGACCAATTACTGGATTGGTACATTTGGTAAATGGGAATGGATTACTAAATACTTAAAAGTTCCGCAGGAAAAAGTTGAAAAACAATTTAAGTACATCCATAAGTTCGACTACTTCATGGCTCTTCTTTGTTGGCTCCCAATTTTAGGCACTCCAATAGCTATAGCTTTAGGTTTTATGAGAAGTAGCTTGATAAAGGTTACAATCTTTATGTTCTTAGGTAAGTTTCTAAGATACTTAATTCTGAATTTTTTACTGCAATCTGTCTAGTATTTAAATATCTAGTTCAAAAAAAACAATATTTTTTTATACTTTTGCAACTTTATAATTCACTGGATTTGAAAGTAAAGAGAGTCATAATTACAGGAGGACCAAGCACAGGTAAAACATCTATAATCAGAGACTTAGAAAATCAAGGATTTCAATGTCTTCATGAAAAGTCACGGGAAATTATCAGGCAATCTTTGAAAGATAATAGCGATATCTTACCTTGGATGAACCTGCACAAATTTAGTGAATTGGTTATTTCTCAAAGAATGGAGCAATATCACAAAGCAAAAAGCGAGCACTACAGCAATTATGCCTTTTACGACAGGGGAATTCCGGATGTTTTTGCTTATATGAACTACGATAACATAGAGGTTCCTAAACAATATCATAGTCTGGGAACAGATCTTAGATACTATGATAAAATTTTTCTTACACCTGCCTGGAAAGAAATATACGAAACAGACAACGAAAGAAAAGAAGACTTTTATAAAGCTGAAAGATTAGAAAATTATATCCATAATACATATAAAAATTTAGGTTATAATGTAATCTTAGTACCTAAAGCCAATATAGAAGAAAGAATAAGGTTTATTCTTAACCATCTTGATTTATAAATAAGTCAGAGGTTAACCATTACTATTCTGGTAATAGTTATCCCTTGACTTACTACAATAAATCACAAATCTTTTGCATCTTTGTATCTGATGCAATTTTCTATCCACAACATATTAAAGAAGTATTGGGGCTACGACAGTTTCAGACCTAAACAGGAAAATATTATAAATTCTGTTTTAACCAAAAAAGATACTATTGCACTACTGCCTACAGGTGGGGGGAAATCTTTGTGTTACCAGGTACCGGGCATGGTCATTGAAGGGCTTACAATAGTAATTTCGCCATTGATCGCCCTTATGAACGATCAAGTCGAAAATCTAAATTCAAAAAACATAAGAGCAATAGCTTTAACAAGTGAGCTTAGTGAAAAAGAAATGGATTTAGAACTGGACAAATGTGTTAATGGTGAAACTAAGTTTTTATATATTTCGCCTGAAAAACTTAAAAACCACTTAGTAAAAACACGTATCCCTCTCATGAATGTAGCTTTATTAGCTGTTGATGAAGCACATTGTATTTCGCAATGGGGGCACGATTTCAGACCGTCATATCTTGAAATTTCAACTATTAGAGACCTAATTCCCGAAACTCCGATATTAGCACTTACTGCAACTGCTACAAATATTGTACTTAAAGATATTTCAAAATACCTTAATCTCGAGAAATCTGAAGTTTTCCAAACCAGCTTTAAAAGAGATAATCTGGCTTTTTGGGTATTAAAGGAAGAAGATAAATTCTACAGGCTTTTTCAAATTCTCAATAAGGTAAAAGGAAGCACCGTTATATATGTTAGAAACAGACGAAAAACAAAAGAGATAAGTTCTATACTTAACAAACACGGTATAAAGTCTACATTTTATCATGCGGGTTTAGAGAAAGACCAGAAGAATAAACGACAACTCCAATGGATGAAAGGTGAAGTTAGAGCAATTGTTGCCACTAATGCTTTTGGAATGGGTATTGATAAACCTGATGTTCGTTTAGTTGTTCATATGGATTTACCGGATAGCCCTGAGGCTTACTTTCAGGAAGCTGGAAGAGCAGGAAGAGATACGAAGAAAGCTTTTGCCATAATGCTGTTTAACGATAGTGATGTGGAGAATCTTAAATCATTCCACTTAAATAATTTGGCTGACAAAGAAATTGTGTCCGACATATTAAGTAGACTCTACAAAAACTATAAGATTGCAAAAAATAACGAAGACTATAATTTATACCCCTTTAACCTACCGGAGTTCGTATTTAAAAATCAGCTTAATTTTATAAAAACTTATAACGCTATTAATATTCTTCAAAAGGAAGATGTTATCTCGGTAACAAATACTTCTTCAATATATTCAAAAATAATGTTTGTAGTTGGCAATGATTACCTCTTTCAATACAAAGACAAGAATGAATATCTGGGAATATTTATTACATTACTACTTAGAAGTTATGGAGGATTAAGTGATGACTATGTAAAAATAAATGAGTATAATTTTGCCTCTAAGAATAATATATCGCAACAGTTGGTTCGAAATAACCTATTGCGCTTAAAAAAAGATGGAATAATAAAATATGAACCTTCACAAAAGGGTCAAAAAATAAAATTTTTACTACCCAGAAATGAAAAATATATTATTGGCAGTATTTCTAAATCAATAGAAACAAGAAATGAAAGACTAAAAAATAGAATTAAAGCAATAATAAATTACGCTGAAAACAGTAAAGAATGCAGAAATCATCAAATGCTCCAATATTTTGATCAGAAAAAAGGAAAAGAATGTGGTTTATGTGATGTTTGTGTATCAAAAAAAGAAAAGCAAATTTATTCTATAAATATTGAAAAAGAAATAATTAACCTTTTAAAGAAAGATAACTTTTCATCACGTGAAATTGTAGGTTTTCTAAAAAAAGACGACAAATTAATTTTAAATACAATAAGTTACCTACTTGAAACAAACGTTATTGAAATAAAAAGTAATAATAAATATAGCCTGAAAGAATATAGATAATTAATTGGATAAATAAATTCAAAATAAATATAACAGATGAAACGAGCATGACAAAATTTTAACAATTTTGACCCACAGGGGAATGAT
>JBDLJM010000232.1 GCA_039714315.1 Bacteroidota bacterium
TGCAGGCAGGTACTTTATTAAATCATATCCTTTTTCCTCTTCAAATTTTTCAAATAATCCATCCGACCATTTTATCCCTTTCGAGTGGTAAGGAAGTTCGAAGCTATCACTAAATAATGTTTCTACGGTTTTACCAAATTCATCGCCAACTGCTGCTTTATATTTTACTCCCAGATAGGAGATAAATTTTTCCATCGATGTTTTACTGAAATGGTTAACGGCATAATCGTTTTTATGTACAACCAACCAAAAACTCATTATCCTCCAGTTACCATTAGGCACTTTCCAGTTAAGAGATTTGTTTTCAACTTTATCGCTAAGATCTATAAGTGAGTTAACATCAATAATTCCATTGCTCACTTTTCCCGCTATAACTGCTAAAAGTTTTTCGTCACCTATTAACTTCTTTTGTTTGATTTCCCACGAGTTAGTTTTTTTCATCAAATCGAGGGGAAGTTTCTGTTCAAATTTACGGGGGCCTGTTACATTAATGAAAGTAGGAAGCATGTCTCGCGATTTATCCTCATCTGCAATTCCGGGATAACCCATTACCCATCCTGGACCGCCAAAGTTAAACGACACTTTCATTTTCAGGCGTTTTGCTTCTTTTACAGTATGTTTTAGCAACTCGAAATACTCATCAGACAGGTATTTGATATTACCTTTTTCATAAACCGGATTCATGCTTATTTGCTCAACCCCTTTAATACCGTGAGAACTCATCTGTTCGAGTTCATATGTGATATTTTCTTTGGTTTGTGCACTTCCGGGCCACCACCAACGTGTATGTGGCCAATACTCAGCTGGTGGATTTTTAAAACTTTCGACATGTATTGACATGAATTCTTGCGCTACAGTCATACTTGATCCAAGCGAAAATAGAATAGTAAAAAAAGTGAGAAGTATTTTTTTCATATGCATTCTATTTCAAAAGGTTATTATGAAACAACACCTTCTTCGGTACTTTTTCTTCTTTAATACCAGACCTCTTCCATCTTAAGTTGAGAGCCTTACCTCCACCTGTCTGAAAATACAGCAATCTTAATTTGTGATATCCTTTTTTCAAAGCAACTGCACCTTCAACTGTAAGTGCTCCATGCTGACCATCATTATTTACTATAAGATTATCATCAATAAACAAGCGACTTCCATCATTTGAAATTAATAAAAATGAGTAAATATCTGTTTTAGAGATTTTGATATATCCTTCATAAATCAGAGCAAATTTCTCGGGAAGAGCCTCTTCCTCATGAGGAAATACTATATCATTTATTTTTCCTGATTTTATAGGTTCGAGTGTTTCCATCTCCCGTACAGAAAATATTTCTTCGGATAATTCAAAATACTGATATTCAAGACCCGGTTCAGCACCTTTTATTTTTGTATTGGGAATAGGATCAACCTTTGTGTACTGCGCCTGATATTCAGGGCTTTCATTTCCATTGATATCGTATTCTTTTATCCTTAACAAGGTGGTTTCCCGTAATACTATATGTTTTTTGAAAAGCTTAGAGTTTTTCCCGGGCACAGAACCATCTATAGTATATCTTATTTCTGAATCGGGTAATCCCTTTAATACAACATGCGTTTTACCAATAAATATTTTATCTGTAATACCCTCTATATCCGGCCACAAATATTTTTCAAAATTGTATTTCTTCCACAAATAATCACTTATTCCATAAAAATCGCCTGTTGGCAATGTGGAAAATTCCTTCTTCGAATTTGCCCAATCCAATTCCCAATCAATAATGCTTTGGTTCACTTTTTTATAATTGAAAGGAAGTTGATTTTTCAATGAAAAAACTAATGAGTCTGTAAACATTTTCCATCTGGGCTGATAAAAGTTGGATAACATTCCTGCCCACATTCTGTTTGAATAATCCCTCAGAGAACCTGTTGTTCCCCAAAGAGTAATAAACCTCCGGGCATTCCATTCATAAAGTTCCGATTCATCGTTTGTTCTTCCCCACCTTTTTGCGTCCTCTAACCAATTGCCCAATAAAAATTTTGGATGAGATGCCGCCAATTTATCCATATCATTAATAATTTCCAGCATCTTTTCAGATTCCATTCTCAGTTTATCTATCTCTTCAGAATGATAGGCATTAATAAGTTTTTCATGCTGTATTTGACTTTCACATGCCAGTACTTGCATCCCCACACTTGTTAAATCATATGTATACGTTTCTACACTTTTTAAGCTGTCGCCTGCCAATATCAATTCCTGATAAGCCTCAACCAAAATTTTATAATCGAATGGGAAACCTTTCTTAAAATAGAGTCGTGGCGATTGAACAGCACTCATAAATGTTTTATAATCTACAGAATCATTATACACCGATTCCAGTAGTAATTCCCAAGCTTTTTGTGCATGGTAATTATCTAAGCCATATCGGGATTTCACATAGGTCTGAGTCCACTCATTTACATTTACAGGATCCGAATGCCATGGCAATTCTGTCAGGTATTCGTAAACAATCGGATTTCCTTCAAATGCTTCGTTAACAAAACCTATACCGGATAATTCACCTTTGCTATCGGAAGTTAGTACTGATTCGAATTTAGTATTAATAGTGTTTAATGATCCGTGTAAATCTGTATTTCCACCAAATGACTGGATATTACACCACAACCAAGGCTTTCCATAAAAAGCATCCGTCTGCCGCCAAACTTCATTTTTTTCACAAAACAGATCCAATATCAAGATATTTTTGTTTGGAATGTCCTCTAAAAATGCCTTAATACGATTCTGCGACCAAAACTCTTTTTTATAATCGAAAGTCCAACCCTGCAATATCCATTTCGCATTAGGATTAGAAAAAGTGATACCTTTTAGAATTGATTGGGAAGCTTTCTTCAAATACTCCTCATCGCCACTGGCCGGTAACATCTCATTATAACTATCTGAGGCATAATATTGAGAAACACCAAATAACTTTGTCTGCTCTTCCATATATATTTTAGCCATTTCATTAAATTCGGGAGATGATGGTTCTAACATTACGGTTTCCCACTCCTGCCAATGTAATGGACTAACAACCGAATCATTATATGTTTCGGCAAATTTTGCAGGAATATGACCGGTAAACCCTTGTAAAACCGGATTCATTCCCAACTCTCTTTCCCTTTTTAAAATTCTCTTCTGCAGCTCTTCATGCTCCTGAATCCAATTTTCTGATAATGGACCTCCCCAACCATCGAGATTCCCCATCCAACTAAAAGGTAAATAAGGTGG
>JBDLJM010000233.1 GCA_039714315.1 Bacteroidota bacterium
TGTAATACAGGGTTTGTTAGAAGATAATCATGTCCCAGACCCGGTAAATCGGCTTTGGATAATATTTTTTCAATATGAACTACATTAATATAGCCGGGAAGATCTTTCTCATTTTTAGGTCCCCGATTTCCCATTCTGCCTTTTAGGTGTAATAAACTTGACATCATAAGTAATGCATCTTTTTTATTGACATATACATCTACGGTATCTGTCATTCTGTTTAAATTATAAAAAGCTTTCCCTTTTTCGAATGAGTTTCGCTGAGCAACGCTGCCGACAAATAATATTCGGTTGTAGGTTTTAACAAAGGGGATGTTTTGTGCTTTTCTTTCTTCCATATATCTTTTAAACAGATAGTTTCCCATAGAGGAGAACAGAATATCAATAGTCAGGTCGTTTGGATGTGTTTGGAAAAATGTAGTATCGCTTACAAATTCGTCTAACATGTGTTGAAAAATTGCAAAATCAGCAGCTCCTCTTCTTGAAGCTCTGAGTGCGTTGTAATATCTAATAGCGTGACCTTCGGTACCCCAGGCAAAAACTATAATGGCGGCTTTTGTAAACAGTGTATCGCCATAATGGCTTTTAAGTCTTCTCATATAGCTGTGAACCTGCTTCTTAAAAGATTTTCCATAGCCGCCAACGATAAAATAATAATTCTTGATTCCTCTATCGATTCTTTGCCTTTTGTAAAAATCGTAAATGATGTTGTGTTCGATGTCTCCGGTAGGATATTTATCAGATAAATTGATTGTTTTATAATTTATTTCAATTGAGTCCTTAGCGAAATCATAGGTGCAGAAGTAGAGTGAATTTGTTTGTTTGGTAGATTGGTTTTTAAAAGTAACACTTCCGTCGTCTCTGGTTATCAGAGTTCGGTTGCTGAAAAACATCGCATCATTTTCTATCCATGTTTTTGATGGGTTTATGATCTCTGTTTTTAGTTGTGCATATCCCGACAAAGATATTGTAAGGAATATTATAAGAAAACCGATAGACTTTATCTTTGGATTCATATTAAGTTGAATTTTAATGAATTAAGTTTGATATTTGACGAATTCCTTATCATTAAAATTACAAAAACTAATGCTTGTAATGGTAAAATAATATAGCAGTTTGTAGAAAAATTATCAAAATTTCATTAAAAATTGATAAAACAAGCTATATTTAATTGTTGAAATTCAGTGAGAATTTCACCTCTGTTATTTGGTTTATTAACCTCGATAAAAGAAAGTAACATACCGTTTGCCAGATGGAAAATATCAGGTACGAATTCTTAATCTCAACTTTTATATCTATTAAAAACCAGCGTTAAATATTGATATAAACATGATACACAAATTACTTAAATCATTTCCGAAACTTGGAATGACTGTAAAACCGACACCGATTCAGAAACTGGACAAAATTTCTAAAGTATGCAAATCAAATATATATTGTATGCGTGATGATTTAACAGGTTTTGCTTTTGGGGGAAATAAAAACCGCAAACTCGATTATTTAGTTGCCGATGCGATAAAAAAAGGAGCCGATACCTTAATTGCAATTGGCTCAAACCAGTCTAATTTTTGTAGGATGACCTCCGGTGCAGGGGCTGTTAATGATTTAGAAGTGAATTTGGTATTAGCCGGTAAAAAGCCTGAGCAGCCAACGGGAAATCTACTGGTGAATCATGTATTTGATGCAGTAATTCATCATGTTGAAACCGATGATGATGAAGTTCTTCTGGAAAAAGCCAAAAAGTTAGAAAAGGAACTGAGAATCAAGGGCAGGAATGTGTATAATATGCCGTCGGGAGGATCAACAAATATAGGTATACTGGGGTATGTTGAAGCGTTTAGTGAAATTATTGACTATGAAGAAAAAACCGGGATTCATTTCGACTATATAGTTCACGCATCCGGTTCGGGAGGTACCCAGGCGGGGCTGGTAGCAGGAAAGACTTTAGCAAATACAAATCATAAAATTTTAGGATTTAGTGTTGGAAGAGGAGAGGAAGAGTTGAAAGGAATTGTTGGTGATCTGGCAAATCAGGTTAGCAAATTAATGGAATGCAAAGTTTCTGAGCATGATGTTTTGGTTGATGATTCGTATATAGGCGAACGCTACGGAGCAAAAACCGGAGAAGGAGAGGAGGCAATAACACTTTTTGCAAAAAAAGAAGGAATATTGCTCGATTACGTATATACCGGAAAAGCTGCGGCAGGATTGCTGGATTATTGCAGAAAAGGAAAATTCGGAAAGGACCACAATATTCTATTTATACATACGGGTGGAAATATTGAATTGTTTGAATGACAATTAGCCCGTAATCCTTTACCATAACTCAAAATATATCGAAATGGAAGAGCAAAAAAAGGAAAAGCAAATAATAAATTCCTACTTAACTATCCGTAAGATAATCGGAATTCTGGGAATCTTATTACCTCTTATTGTTGTAGCAGCAAATCACTTTAATCTTTTATCATCTATCAGTCACTACTATTATACCAGATCGGCGGTGTTTTTCATAGCCATTCTTTCTGTTTTTGGTTTGTTCCTTGTATCATATGATGGCTATCCTAAAGTGAACGGAGAACGATTTAGCGATAATTTTATAACACATATCGGAGGTTTTGCAGCTTTGGCAGTAGTGCTTTTTCCGGCTAAATGTTCGGGTACCGTTGGAAATGAAATATGTAATATGTATCCAAATTCTAACTTTCCTTTGTTTGGGCACAACTGCGATTCTATTCATTGGATACATGTAGCAGGCGCTCTGACATTCTTTTTGGCAATGGGATATATGTCGGTAAAAAAATTTACAAAAGGCGATCCGGATAAAGAAGGGAAGAAGTTAAAAAACGATATTTTCAAATACAGCGGCTACATAATTTGGGGAGTTATTGGTGTTTTGGTAATAGAAATAGCTCTAAAGTTGTTTAAAATAGATTTTCAATTTACCGATTACGATATTTATATAGCTGAAACAATTGCAATAGTCGCCTTTGGAGTTTCGTGGCTTGTAAAAGGGGAGGCGATAAGGGATTCTACAGAGGCAGGTAAAAAAGTATGGAAATGGATTAAGTGTGAGTTTTAATATTAATGATTAGATTCATGGAGTAGACATGGGTCAAGTCATATTTTTGGGGATAAAATCATATAAAGCATTTGGTTAGACCGATTCAATCTATGGTTTACTGCATTTATTTTTCATTAATGAATAATCAATTGGATGAGGGGGTAAAGTTGACAA
>JBDLJM010000234.1 GCA_039714315.1 Bacteroidota bacterium
TTCTTTAAAAAATAGTTTATTCACGAACTATATTATTATAGGTGTTCATGAATCTTCGATTTCGTAGCTCTGGCTATGCAACGATTTTTATAAATTGCTAAAACAAAAAATACTTTGGTTTTAATAGAGCAGTTTGAAATTCATTTGGTATAATTTTTTATTTAATATTTCGGTGGATACATTTATTATATATAACGGAGAAATAAAAGCTAAAGAAAAGTTCTCATTAGATCTGTCGAACAGAGGCTTTAGATTTGGAGATTCAATTTTTGAGACTATTAGAGTTTTTGAAGGCAAAATTGTTTTTATCGAAGACCATATTAAACGTCTTTTTACCACATTGGATATTGTAAGAATGAATCTTCCGGAATATTTCACTTCAGAGTATCTTCAAAAAAAGATAATAGACTTAATAAAGCTACACGATAGTAAAAACCTTAATGCACGAATTAGATTAACTGTATTCAGAAAAGAGAGTAAAGAGATTTATTTTGTAGATAAAGGTGAATATGCTGATTTTATCATTGAATATTTTCCTATAGAAAGTTCAAATTTTATCATAAATAAGGATAAAGGTTATGAAATATCTACTTATGAAAAGATAAAAAAAGCTTCAGGTTTACTTTCTCAGATAAAGAGTAATAATGTTTTATTACATTCAATTGCAGGCTCTGTAGCAAGAGAAAAATTACTGGATAATATAATCCTTGTAAATGAGAGTGATAATCTCACTGAAGCAGTAAATGCCAATATTTTTATTGGTACAGATAACATTATAAGCACTCCAAAACTTGAAGATGGGTGTGTAGATGGAATTCTCAGGAAGAAACTAATGGAATTAATACGTGAAAGATCACCTTATTCTATCATAGAAAGAGAAATTCATAAGGATGAATTATTACAGTGTGATGAAGTTTTTTTGACTAATAGTATAATGGGAATTCAACCTGTGCACAAATGCAAAGACAAAACTTATGAAACTGAAGTTTCGGAAAAGTTAAGCGAAATAATAATAAATGAGATTAATTTAATGCTGGATCAGCAGGAGAGTTAGCCCAAATTTGATATTCTCCACCAAGTCTATACATTTGTTTTCTCCACAAATTTTTACTTTTTATAGTAAAAACAGCCGGTTTTCCCTTTTCTTTTGATACTACCCATGATTTTTCTTTCATTTCATTAATCAGCTGTTTAGAAGACCAACCGGAGTAACCTAGAAAAAAGCGAATAGTTTCAGGGTTAATTTTTTTTGAATTTATTAATGTTTTTAGGGTCTCAAAATCACCACCCCAATAAATTCCATTGCAAATTTCAATAGAATTTGATATTACATCAGGCGATTGGTGTATGAAGTATAGATTGTCCTGATCTACCGGTCCTCCATTAAATATTTCTGCTGTGCAATCTATATCGGGAATGATATCTTTTATACTGAAGCCTAAGGGACGATTTAATATAAAGCCTACGGAACCGTTTTCGTTGTGTTCTGTTAATAACACAACTGTTCTTCCGAATGAATTATCACTCATCGAAGGGTCTGCTATCAGTAATTTTCCTTTTGTAGGCAAAATTTCAATCATTATTGTAGTTTTGTTACTACAATTTACTTATTTTTTGAGTTACTACCAAATGTTATTCTTAAAAGAATTATATAAATTGTGGTTCTATAAGTTATTAATTGTAGCAGGGTATTTGCTTAGATACTCTTTGAATCAGAGTGGGAGGGATAAGAAAAATAAGGCAAAAAAATAATGGATAAATAACAAAATGTTATTATCCATTATTATAAAATTCAAAAATTAAAGAAAATCCCCTAATAAATAGGGGATATGTATTAATTTACTTTTTCGTTTAATTCGTTTCCTGCTTTGAATTTTACAATGTTTTTAGCAGCGATTTGAATTTTTGCACCTGTTTGAGGGTTTCTACCTTCTCTTGCTTCTCTTTTAGATACTGAGAAAGATCCAAATCCTACAAGTGAAATTCTTCCACCTTTTGATAATGTTCCTGATACGCTTTCAGTAAACGCATCTAATGCTCTTTTAGCTTCAGCTTTTTTTATTCCGGCAGCTTCTGCCATTGCATCGATTAAGTCAGCCTTATTCATAACTGTGAATGTTTTAAAGGTTAGTTTTACAATAAATTTTAATTGACTCTCTACAAATATAGAGTTTATAGGCATTTACGCAAGAATTTGATGAAAAAAAAGTGTAAAATGTTAATAAGTGAGGCCAATTGTTAATAATACACTAGTGTTTTGTGTTGATAATCAATGTTTTCAGGTCATTATAGCATTGTCACTAAATTTGTAACCATTTAGTAAATCGGAGCTTTTCATACGTTTTTTACCGGCTATTTGTAGTTCTAGTACTTCAATAAAACCGCTATCTACTGCTATCTTAATGCTTTTCCTTTCAATTGAAATACTTCCTAAGTCCAAATTATGGTCTTGTTTAACAGCTTTACTCTTAATTATTTTAACCTCCGTTTCACTATCATTATTGTTCAGTTTGGACCATGCTCCAGGAAATGGGCTTAAGCCTCTTATATGATTGTATATTTCATTTATATCTTTACTCCAGTTAATCCTGCAATCGTCTTTGAAAATTTTTGGTGCAGCTTTTATAGTTAGTTCTTCGTTTTGCTTTTTTGGTTCTATGTTCCCTTTTTTGAGGCCTTCAACTGTTTTTAATATAAGGTCAGTACCATTAATCATTAGCTTATCATGGACAATTCCTGCATCATCATCTTCTCCAATTAATATTTCCTGCTGAAGAAGAATGTTTCCCTCATCTATTTTATCATTTAATAAAAATGTGGTAATTCCTGTTTTCTTTTCTCCATTAATAACTGCCCAATTTATCGGAGCTGCACCTCTATATTGGGGTAGAAGAGAGGCATGAAGGTTAAATGTGCCAAGTTTTGGCATGTTCCACACTACTTTTGGCAGCATTCTGAATGCAACCACAATTTGTAAATCAGCGTTAAGAGCTTTTAGGTTTTTAAGAAAATCTTCATCTCTTAGCTTTTCAGGTTGCAAAATATTAAGATTTACACTTTCTGCATATTTCTTTACAGCGGATGAATTAATTTTTCTTCCTCTGCCTGCGGGTTTATCGGGTGCAGTTATTACCCCTACAATATTATAATTGTTTTCTACTAAAGCTTTAAGTGAGGCAACGGCAAAATCCGGAGTACCCATAAATATTATACGTGGTGATTTCATCTGT
>JBDLJM010000235.1 GCA_039714315.1 Bacteroidota bacterium
TTCCTCACTCTCAACCGTTGCCAGCTTTCTTTCTCCATGCTATGTTTCGCAAAAAAGCGAAACGCAATTATTCACATTAATAATTTTATATTTAGGAGTCCATGAATGTAAACATTTCCGAAAAAGCTACAACTATCACTGTCGGAAGCACAGGGACATTCTGCTATACGAAGAAGATTATGGATAGATGACGAAGACTATTCAATTATTTTGGCATGCAGACACTATTAATTTAACTATTTCCTAACTTAGTATTTCATTACGTAATAATGCTTCCACTTAATAGTTTAATGCAAAAATTAAAGACTTTAGAAGACAGTTTAGAGGAGTGAAAGATATTCCTTTTTTATTGTTCAGACTATGTATACTTTATGCATAATTTTTCACCCTCCCCAGAAAATGGACTTGATCCATCACTATTAAACTACTCCATTTTATCACAAAAAAAAAGTCTAAACACCGAAATGTTTAGACTTCATAATAACTTAAAAGTACTTAATAAATTAAGCTAATTTAACGTCAATTGCGTTAAGACCTTTTCTTCCTTCTTTTAGATCGAAAGTAACATCGTCACCTTCATTTACTTCGTCTACTAATCCAGAAATATGTACAAAATACTCTTGATTGTCCTCGTTGTCTGTAATGAATCCAAATCCTTTTGAATCATTAAAAAATTTTACTTTACCTGTTTTCATAATGATGCAAAAGTATGTAAAAACATCTAACTAACTAGCAAAATATGCATTTCATTTTCACAAACATGACTTCTTTATATTTAACATGGACAAACGCAAATGCAAACACACTAACTATCAATACTTTATGACAAAAACATTCGTTAATGCAAATATCTTTAAAACTAAAAAAGTGGGCAAATTGCCCACTTTTTTAGTATATATAAGTATAATTAATTCCTATTTTACAGAAACTAATTCTACTTCAAACTTCAATACAGCATTTGGAGGAATAACACCACCGGCTCCTGCTGCTCCATATGCCAAGTCAGATGGAATTACAAGAGTAGCTTTAGTTCCCTGATTCATAATCATAATACCTTCATCCCATCCCGGAATTACCTGTCCTACTCCAACTGCAAAATCAATTGGTTGATTACGACTATAAGAAGAATCGAAAACACTTCCGTCGAGCAACATTCCTTTATAATGAACACTTACAGTTTGTCCTTTTGCAGGTTTCGCACCGTTTCCTTCTTTTTCTATTTTATAGAATAAACCAGACTCTGTTTGAGTAAATCCTGCAACGTGTTCTTTCAGAAGGGCAGCTTGCTCAGCTTTAGCTTTAGCTTCTCTTTCATTTTTTAACTCCTCCTGCTTTGCAAACATTGCCGCAGCATCAAAAGCTTCGGCAGCAGCACCAACACGGATAATTTCTACTTTATCCATTTTATCGTCCTGCTCAATTGCATTTACAGTTTCCATTCCTTCTACTACATTTCCAAAAACGGTGTGTTTACCATCTAACCATGCTGTTTCAACATGAGTAATAAAGAATTGAGATCCATTTGTTCCCGGTCCGGCGTTAGCCATAGACAAAATACCAGGACCTGTATGTTTAAGATCAGGATGTATTTCATCATCAAAATTATATCCGGGACCGCTTGTTCCTGTTCCTAAAGGACAACCTCCCTGAATCATGAAATCAGCAATTACGCGGTGAAATTTCAATCCGTCGTAATAAGCCTCTCCTTCTCCTTTTTGATTGTTTTTGATTTTCCCCTCAGCCAAACCAACAAAGTTTGCAACTGTAACAGGAGCTTTTTCAAACTCTAAATTCACTAAAATCTCACCTTTCGTAGTGTGAAATTTTGCATATAATCCGTCTTGCATCTTATTAAATTTTGCGCAAAAATAAGCTTATTTTTTGTCTTTTACTATTTCAACCAACTCAACATCAAAAACTAAGTTAGAATTAGCAGGAATAACATCTTTTATCTCTCTTTTTCCATATGCTAAATAAGAAGGAATAACAAAAGTAGCCTTATCTCCTTCGTTCAGTTTAAGAATACCTTCGTCCCATCCCGGAATAACTCTACCAACTCCAACAGGAAATGCGATAGGATTTTTCCCGTAAGAAGAATCAAACACCTTCCCACTTATTAGCATACCTTTATAATCAACTTTTACTGTTTGACCGGCAACAGGTTTTCTTCCGTTACCCTCCTTAGTTTTTATTATAACCAATCCTGTTTCGGTTTTCTCCACATCAATAGCATTAACACTTAAGGAATCAACCAAGTTTTTCATCAGTTCCTCCTGCTCTTTCATCGCCTTTTGCTGAGCCTCTTTTATAGCTTTTAATTTCTCTCCAAAAACCTTTGGTGCATCAAAGCTCTCAGCATCAGAACCTACTCTGATAATAGTAACAGTATTAAGCATATCATCTTGCTGTATTGAATCTACAACATTCATACCTTCTACAACTTTTCCAAACACAGTATGACGTCCATCCAACCAGGGAGTGGCTTTATGAGTTATAAAAAACTGACTCCCGTTAGTATTAGGACCTGAATTTGCCATTGATAATACCCCCGGACCATCATGTTTCAAAGAATCTACTAACTCATCATCAAACATGTATCCCGGACCTCCCTGTCCTGTTCCCATTGGATCGCCACCCTGAATCATGAAATCGGCAATTACCCTGTGAAATTTTAAACTGTCATAAAATGGTGTTCCAACGGGTTTTACTTCATTTTCCATTGTACCTTCAGCCAGAGCAACAAAATTGGCAACAGTCATAGGAGTTTCTTTATAATTTAATTTCAACAAAATTTCGCCTTTATCAGTTGAAATGCCGGCATAAATTCCATCTTTTAAATCTCCATTGCTTTTACATGATTGCATGCCTGCAGCAAATATTACTGCGGATAATAAAACAATAATCTTTTTCATAAATTTTTAGTTTAACTTTTTATTATTTATGACCTTTAGGTCTGCTATCGGAAAACCTTTAATTGAACTTACATAAAGTACAATTTTAATTATTCAGGTTACTTCCTGTCAATTATTAATTATTTGTGACTATTCTTTAATTACTTCTTTGTTAACTACTTCCGTAGTATCTATTTTTTCACCCTTATTCCCTATTGTATCTATTACTTCTTCTTTTTTAACAGGAACTTCTTTTACTTCTTCTTCTTT
>JBDLJM010000236.1 GCA_039714315.1 Bacteroidota bacterium
AAGGTGCAAATACTATAAACCCATTCGCTACGCTCATTCGGGTTTTGTTTTTCCAAACTCTTATCAAAATAAATTTTGAACGACTTTGAAAAAACAAAACCCGACACTTTCGTGTCGGGTTTACAGTACTTTCTGTGGAGATGCAGGGAGTCGCTATCCCTCTTTAAAAAATTCTTGAACTAGCTTATCTCTTTTAGCTAATATTTCATCTGTATATTTACCATTTCGAGGCGTTACAATAGCAAACTTAAATGCTACTGTTTTTCGATGCAGTTTCAACGGATGCAACGTATTAATATGTTTTAAAATACTTAAACATTTTGTTAAGTATACATATTTTAAATCATAACTATCTGCATGATTATCTTTTTTTGCTCGTTTTTTAGCTATAAAACCTTTAATACCAAGCTTCAAATAAATAAAAGCCTGTATAGCTTCCAGTATTTCTAATTTAGTATTATGAAAAGATAATTGTATTGTTTTCTGATTATTACCTTTTACTTTAGCTAAAGTAATACTACCATCTGCATCAAAAAATCCCGAAATATAACTCCAATTCATAATTGAATTTTCATTAAAAATAGGGTATACACACACTATGTCCAAGAACTTTCTATTATTTCTAATAGGATCGGACTATATCATCATCTGTTCTAGATGTTGCTCGCTGTGGGCTTACCGTAGTATCCCTAGTCTCTGAACCTGCTTACTTCTTCCAGTAAGATTGGCTGCTGATTAGCATAGGTGCGTCTTTCAACCCTTAGCGTTCCAGCAATTCAAGCAATTTTTAACTATATATCCCTATATAGTGGGTCCAACTTTTAAACCCTGGTCCAAACAAGCAAACTCAATGCTTTCTACATGCTTAGTTTATGATTGATTTTCGATTTTAACCTGAGCATAAACACCCCAATTAAAACTTAGCCTCTCTTGATTTTCGTACCCCGCCCAAAGCAAACGCGATCTTATTCTAACTTTTCAGCACCCCTGGTTCAAACGACGTTAGATAGGCCTTTTGAGGAGTGTCCCGCCTCCCAACCTTGTTGGGACGTAGTCATTAATCTGCCATTCAGGTCAGACTATGCAGCAAGAGCGTAGTTATTTTCGCCAATTAAAAAAGTGGTTCATGATATTTACGAGCTGTGTACCGGCGCTCGGCATGCTTACAAATCGTCTGACCTCGCTGTCAAAACCGGTCATCCCCTGTAAGGAGGGCAAAAGTAATAATTTTCTTTGAGATCTCTATAACTTTGCTACTTTTGTTGTAGAATACAGATATCGTTAATTATTATTCATAATAAGGCGACTTTACCTGATAATTATTCAACAAAAAACAGATTAAACTGACCATAAAATTACATATCAATGAAAATAGGAATAATCAGAGAAGAAAAAACGCCGGCAGACTGGAGAGTTACATTTTCACCAAAACAGTGTGAAAAAATCGTTGAAATATATCCTGATATTGAAATTATTGTTCAAACAAGTAATATACGTTGTTTTAAAGATTCTGAATACGAAAAATCAGGTTTCAAAGTACAGGAAGATATCTCTGATTGTGATATTTTAATAGGAGTTAAGGAGGTTCCAATAAATTCACTTATTCCAAATAAAAAATACTTCTTCTTTTCTCATACTTATAAAGAACAGGAATACAACCGTAAGCTGTTAAAAGCTATTGTAAAAAAAGAAATTGAATTATACGACTATGAACTGCTAAAGAATCCTTCCGGTTTAAGAGTAGTTTTCTTCGGTAAATGGGCAGGAATTGTAGGTGCATATAACGGAATTCGTACCCTTGGAAAAAAGTTTAGAATATTCGATCTGCCTAAGGCAGCATCTGTCGACAGAAAAGCTGATGTTGAAGAACTTCTCAAAGATGTTGATTTACCTAATGTAAAAATTCTTTTAACCGGAAAAGGTCATGTTGCCGCCGGTGCCAGAGAAATTCTCGAGGATGCAAACGTCAGGGAAGTTTCGAAAGAAGAATACCTTAATCTCGAATTTGATTATCCGGTTTTTGTAAATCTCGGCTGCGAAGATTATGCAAAGGCAAAAGACGGAAGAACATTTGTTCAGAACGAGTATTTCACAAAACCACAGGATTTTGAGACTTCATTTTTACCCTTCACAGCTGTGACCGACATGGTAATTACAGGCCATTACTGGGATCATCATGCACCACGACTATGGGAGGTTGAAGATATGAAGTCGGAAGATTTTAAAATATCCATAATAGCAGATATTACATGCGATATTGAAGGTTCGGTCCCTTCAACTCTTCGTCCGGCCACTATCGATGAGCCAAATTACGGATACCACCCTGAGTTTGGAGAAGTGGAATTTATGGATGATGATGCTATTGCTGTTATGGCAGTTGATAACCTACCATGTGAACTGGCTAAAGATGCTTCGGAAAACTTTGGGGCTATGTTTATAAAAAATGTTTTACCCGCATTCTTCAACAATGATGAAGAAGGTATTCTCGAAGGAGCTTTAATGACAAAAAGTGGAAAACTAACTGAAAAATACTCTTATCTACAGAATTTTATCGATGAGGCTTAGCATTTTAACACTTTTTACCTTAGTTTTATTCTCTTCATGTAAGCGTGATCCTGATATGAACAATATAAACTATAAGGCAATCGGGCATTTTGAAACTGAATTTTCTCCGGAAAAAGAAGTCCCCCGCCAGGGAATAATTGTCCCCGAAAGTAAGGCTAAAATCATTATTGAAAAAGAATACGGTGAAGCTCTCCTCGACCTTGAAAAGTTCGAGTATATATGGGTGATATACCACATGAATCTGGTTAAAGACTGGGAGCCCTTTGTAAATCCTCCTGAAACAGGACACTATTTCGGGACATTTGCCACCCGTTCGCCGAGGCGCCCTAACCCTATTGCAATTGCCCTTACGAAACTCGATAAAATAGTTGGTGATACTCTTTACGTCAGCGGTGTAGATGCTTTTAACGGCACACCGGTATTAGACCTGAAGCCATATCTTCCATCTGTCGATTTTGTAGAAAGTAAAATCAACACCGAAATGGAAAAAGA
>JBDLJM010000237.1 GCA_039714315.1 Bacteroidota bacterium
ACAGGAATTAAAAGTTGAGTTATAAAAATGGCATAATTATTGACTTGATATATTCAAATTTGAAACCTTAACTGAATTCACCGTTTAAAACTATTAGTTAAGATGCTCCATTTTTGAAAAAAGTATTAACCTCTAAATAATATGCAATGAGAATAATCTTAGCCCTAATTGGAATTTTACTTTATCAACAATCATTCGGACAGGTTCCGATACTAAACATCGACAATAAACAAGAAAAACACAGCCTGGCAATTACCCAAATGAATATAGATGTTATTGTAAGTGCTAACGTAGCAACTACAACTTACGATCTTGTATTTTTCAATCCTTTTACACGCGATATGGAAGGAGAACTGTCCATGCCGATGAACGAAGGTCAGGAAATAAGCAGATATGCTTTGAGTGTTAACGGGAAACTCCGCGAAGGTGTAATTGTTGAAAAAATTAAGGCAAGGCAGACTTATGAAGCTGTTGTCAGACAAAACATAGATCCGGGTATAGTTAATATTACGAAAGGCAATTTTTTTAAAACCAAAGTATATCCTATTCCGGCAGGAGGAACTAAACGTGTAGTTATTGCAGTATCAGAAACTCTAAACGGCGATGAGAATAATTTATATTACACTCTGCCAATAGAATCGAAAGAAAACATAGCTTCTTTTAAGCTCGATGTAAAAGTGATAAAAAATAAGGGGAGTGATTATAAAATCACATCCGGTTTCGAAAATATTGAATTCGACAGTGAGGACGATGCATATATTTTAAGCCTGGAGAGAGAAAACTTTAAAACGGCAAAGCCTTTAAAATTTACCATACCCCGATTTGCAAAATCGGACCATCAGCTTTTTACATGTGATGTTGACGGAAAGACTTACTTCTATCTGACTACAAAAGCACCAAAGCTTAAAAAAATCGCAAAAAAAACAGTAAAAAACATCACCGTTTACTGGGATAATTCATTCTCGGCCGACAAGCGTGATTTAGAGAAAGAACTGAAACTGCTTGAAACATACCTCGAATCATTAAAGGGCAGAAAGAATATTTCGCTTATCAGCTTTAACTATAAAGAGGAGGCCCCCAAAAGTTTTACAATAGATAAAGATGCGGCTAAGCTTTTGAACTATATCCGTAATCTAAAAAATGACGGTGCTACTTCGTTCAACAACATAAAACTGAGCCACAATACAGACGAAATACTAATATTCTCAGATGCCGTAAATACCATAGGCAAAAGTGAAATAAAAACTAATAAAATTCCGGTATATACAATTGTTTCAGTGGCAGGAAGCAACTATTCGCTGTTGAAGAAAATATCGTCCGAAACAAACGGGGAATTTATAAACCTGAATATGCTTTCGGTAAAACAGTCCCTGGAAATTTTATCTTATGATCAGGAGAAGTTTCTGTCGTATTCATATAATAATACGCAAATAGCCGAAGTGTACCCAAACAGGCCAACACGTATCGGTAATTATTTTGAAGTAAGCGGTATTATAAAAAGTGATAACCTGCCTCCCGGCAAGGCAGGAGCTAAACTTAAGATTAACTACGGTAGCAATAAGGGAATTACAGCCACTCAAAGTTTCGAAATAAACAACGAATCAACTGCCCCTGTTTCGCGTATCTGGGCAGGCAAAAAGATTGAGAGCCTTATGTTTGATTATGAATCTAACAAAGAAGAGATTCTCAAACTAAGCCAAAAGCACAATATTATTACAAAAAACACTTCTTTTATTGTTCTCGACAGAATTGAGGACTATGTTATGCATAAAATTCTTCCTCCTGAAGAACTTCGCGAGACTTACTATAACTTATTGGCAAAACAGGAAAAGAACAAAAAAGAAGCTCCCGACAGGTTAATGGAAGAAAATGAAAAACGAATTAACAGGTTAAAATCATGGTATGAAAAGCCACCCAAAATTTCTTCGAATAATAAAGGAAACAGAGCTAATAATACTGTTTTTGAAGATGAAGAGGCTATACCGGTAAATGAAAGATCTGAGAATCCACCTCCTCCTCTAAGAGGATCAAATGAAAGTTACGATATGATGCCTCCGCCTCCGCCACCACCGGCCTCACAACGAACAGGCAACAGCGAAGACGAGTATGATTTTGTATTAAACGACGAGGTTGCTCTGGAGGAAGAAGAGGAAGTTTATAATTTTAGAGTTGTTGAAAAAAGGAGTAATCAGCGTAGTAAGTCTAAAATAAAGGTTCTGGCCTGGCAACCCGATGCACCATACATGAAAACTCTCAGAAAATTAGAGGCCAAAGATCTGGACTCAGCGTATTTCGAACTAAAAAAAGATAACAAAACCCGTCCGGCATTTTATATTCAGGTATCCGAACTGTTATTCGAAAAAAAACAAAACAACAAGGCTATTCGTGTTTTGTCGAATACGGTTGAGCTGGATCTCGAAAATCCTGAGTTGTTGAAAACTGTTGCCCGGCGCCTTCTTAACAATGGCGAATACGATATGGCAATTAAGATATTTACCGAGGTAAAAGAGTTGAGGCCCGAAGAACCGCAATCGTTCAGAGATCTGGCACATGCCTATTCACTTAGCGGACAGTATCAGAAAGCTCTTGATTTGTATCTGTATATAATAGAACACAGGTGGAACAGGTTTGAAGAGATAAAGGATATTGTTTTCAACGAAATGAACAACCTGATTGCTTTACACAAAGATGAACTGAACATCAGCAAGGTGGATAAAAAGTACATTAAGGCAATGCCGCTGGATGTTAGAATAACTCTGGAGTGGAGTTCTAATGATAATGATATCGATTTGTGGGTAATTGATCCCAACGGCGAAAAATGCTATTATCAGCATAAGGCCACGAAAATAGGCGGTAAAATTAGTTATGATTTTACACGGGGATACGGTCCTGAAGAGTTTTCATTAAAAGAAGCCATCAGAGGAACATACACCGT
>JBDLJM010000238.1 GCA_039714315.1 Bacteroidota bacterium
AACTTCGGAAGTTCGCCGTGTGGGGCTCCGGTGTACATCGCTGGGACTGTCGCATCAGCGGATACTCAGTGATATTATTCAACGGTTCATCGGCTAAGCCGAGACACGGTGCTCGCTGAACCTCCTTCGTCGGTTTCCTCTTTTATCTTTTATCTTTCCTCTTTCCTGCCTGACTGAGTCACGCAGGCAGGTATCTTTCCTCTTTTATCTTTTATCTTTTATCTTTTATCTTTTATCTTTTATCTTTTATCTTTCCTGCCTGACTGCGTCACGCAGGCAGGTATCTTTTATCTTTCCTCTGTTACCCCTTCATCGCTTTTTCCATCTTAGCAACCAACAAATCGTTTCTGAGATTCCCCACACTACCAATGTGAGTATGATTTGCTTCACGAACCGGATCGAACTCATTATTGTGAATTTCCAATCCTACTTCTTTATAAGCGTCGCGGAAAGGCATTCCTTCCAAAACCCTTTTGTTTACCTCTTCTACAGAGAATGCGTATTTATACATATCATTTTCGATAACCCCAGTGTTTATTTCAACATTCTCAAACATAAATAAACTCATCTCCAAACAACTTTTTAAAGTAGCTATCGCAGGCACAAAACTCTCTTTAAGCATCTGCAAATCGCGGTGATAACCACTTGTAAGGTTATTTTGAATTAAAGTCAACTCCATTGGCAAAGCCTGTAATTTATTACACTTACCTCTGATTAATTCAAACACATCAGGATTCTTTTTATGCGGCATAATTGACGACCCTGTTGTTAATTCGTCCGGAAAAGTAAGGAATCCGAAGTTCTGACTCATATACAAACAAACGTCAGCACTCATTTTACTCAATGTCCCTGCTACAGATGCTATAGCAAAAGAAATTGATTTTTCAAGCTTACCACGTCCCATTTGTGCTGCAACTGAATTTACCTTTAATTCAGAGAAACCTAACTTCTCGGTTGTAAACTCTCTGTCGATCGGGAATGACGAACCGTAACCGGCAGCCGAGCCAAGAGGATTCTGATCAGCCACTTTATACGCAGCATTAATAAAATACATATCGTCGATCAATGATTCGGCATAAGCACCAAACCACATTCCAAACGATGAAGGCATTGCAACCTGCAGGTGTGTGTATCCAGGTATAAGTGCTTTTTTATATTGCTCACTCAAAGCAATAAACTTATCGAACAAGTCTTTTACTTCCTGCTTTATAGCTCCAAGTTCTACTTTAGAGTACAAGTGAAGATCCACTAAAACCTGATCATTTCGCGAACGTGCAGAGTGAATTTTTTTACCGACATCGCCTAATCGCTCAGTAAGCATATACTCCACACGGGAGTGAACATCTTCGAAATTCTCATCGATCGTAAACTCTCCTCTTTCTATTTCTTCCAGAATTTTATCCAATTCCGGAATAAGAACTTTAATCTCATCATCAGAAATTAATCCGATTTTATTCAGCATCTCGGCATGAGCCTTATTTCCGATTACATCGTACTTAGCCAGTTGTAAATCGAGTTCTCTGTCGTTTCCAACAGTGAAAATGTCTATCTTTTTATCAGTGTCGAATCCTTTACTCCAAAGTTTCATATGTATATAATTTTATATTAAGGTCATATGAAATCCCCAAAAATTAATCATAACAGTTGGTATGCACCCTCCGCTTATTGGGATTTCATATCTCCTTATATTTCTTTATTAACCGTTACGAATTTCATGTTAATTTCTGCAAAAGTATAACAAGCTACAACAAGAAACCAATAACATAAGGGTAAATTAATGTTTCGTTGAATTATTTTCTCTCTATTACTTTATCTCCTCCAAAAAACTGTCATTAACCAGGTCCTCCTGCTGAAAGAATTTTACCTTCAGTGCATCTGCCCTGTTCTGTAAAGAATTGTTTTCATTTTGATTGTAACCTTTAATATCGGCAGTAGTAATGTATATAGATGTTGCCTTTAGTCCGAAATCATCATCCAAAGCCCCCAGCTTATACAAATCCTTTCCAACCTTTTCCCGAAGATTGGATTTTCCGAAATAAGCTTTACATTCAACTATATAAATTGTATCGTTGTATATAAAAACTGCATCGTATTCGTTCTTTGCTTTATCATTCAAAAGCTGAACACCATATGCTATCTGATTTTCGTTCAGCTTGAATTTCCCTTTTATTTTAGAGAACACGTATTCCTCGAACCATCTGCCCGAATAGTACGATCTGTCTTCCGGAAAACTCATTCCTGAGGCCTTTCTTATTTTTTCGATTTTATTTACATCTCCATTATAACTGATAAAATCTTTCATCAAATCTTCGGCGTGCCTTATATTCCGGGATACCCTGCTTTCTTTTTCTATCACCTTTAGATTATAAGATTCCAGATACTCTTTAAGAGTTGTGTATTTTTCGAACCCGGTTTCAGGTTTTTCTATTCGCGGATGGACCTGCCGGTATGTACCTTCTCCTATAGGGACATAGAACATTTTAGCTTTTGTGTATTTCAGGAAATGTGTAATTACTCCAATAGACATCGGTTTAGTTCCTCCGGTAATATTAATCAGGTAATCATCATTCTGTGAAAAATTTGTTTTATTTAAAGCGTCTTCTATCTCATCAAATTTATAACTGCTAACAATAACTTTTTTTACCTTTTCTCCAGCTATATCCAATGCATTTAAGATGGCTGTAGTTTTGTTTTCAGCCTCCATTTCGGTAGTAGAAATAAAAACAAAAACATCTGTACTTTGCTTAAATTCTTTTATAAATCTGATATTGTTTATAGCCTGGTTTCCAACCAGACTTACCAAGACCTTTGCCATAATTATTTTTCTAGAATTATTCCCTTCTACAAATATTGCAATATAAACTTAACTATCGTACACAAAAAGTTGTGTTTTTAAAG
>JBDLJM010000239.1 GCA_039714315.1 Bacteroidota bacterium
ATGTTCAGCGGATACGGCACTAAGAGACATAAAAGATTTAATTGAAAAAGGAATTCTACAGCAAGAAGAATCAGGAGGTCGGAGTACAAATTATGAATTGACAGAAGAATGGAGAATGCACTAGCTACAACATGCGGTCATAAAGCATTGTGGTTTAGGTGGTTATTCGAGCGTATTCTCTCGCATCAAAGTATGTTATATTTTGATAAGAAGGTAGCTCCGAAATCCCCAACATTTCAAACCGCTAACCGTTGTAGTGTCATTGGGCTCCCTTAGCGGCATTAGCATCGAGCCATGGGTAGTAGCGGTTGATGTGATAACTGGCGAAATATCGTAAAGAAAGAGGGATTTTGATAACATAGCAGACTGATTGAAAATGAGAATACAAAGTCATAACTTGATAAGCGAAGCAAAGGCAAGCTTGCTTAGCCGCACGCTCGAATTATCAAGTTATAGAGACACCCAATCAGATCAACCATTCGAGGATTATAAAGCGTATGCTAAATGCTAATAAGGATAAATCTTTAAGCGAATATTTCCGGCAGAATTTCCTGGTTAAACACAAGTGTATAGACCAAAAATTCTTCCGATGACTCGCTGCTAATAACGAAAATATGCAGGCATTCCAACGCCACAGAACATTATACATACCCAATTTTGCATGTCACGCCTTTTGCAGAAACAGCAAAAGATCGTGCCATTTAAACAGTGTATGTACTTTACGTGTGTAATTTAAACACTGCAATAGAAACTAACTTGCTAAAGGTGAAATATGAACTCATAATATACGGATTGATAGCTTTTATATTATTATGCATAAAGGGAGTTTATGAGAAGTGAAAAAATAAAGAGAATGATTATGAAGATAAATTCTAATATGAACAAAATTAAATCCTACCTAAAAGAACTTACAATAGTTACAATTGGTGTTTTGATTGCATTAGTAATAAGCAATTTTAAAGAAAATAATCAAGCAAGAGATTATTATAATTCTTCAATCGAAACTGTAAAAAATGAAGTTGAAGTAAACTACTCTATTTTGAAAAATATTATTGAAGACCAGACCAGGTTGCTAGATACAATTAACAAACATAGTGCTGACGATATTACAATAAGTGACCTGATTGTTGAAAAAGGAGGAGGATTACAAGCTGCCACGCTGAACAATTTAGGATTGGAATTTTATAAAAACAATCAGATAAATTCAGTTGATTTTGAGATGATGTCTAGACTCATTAGAATGCAGTCTGTTTCAAAAATTATTGATACAAAAATGGAAAAGCTTATGGATTTTATGTATCCAAACCTTTTTGATGATTCTGAAAAGAGTAAAAAGTTAGTTATTCTTTACTTAAATAATGCATTAAACAGTGAAATTCAGCTAATGCATTTATATGAAGATTTTATCGATGAATATATTGAAAATGAACATAATGATTAATAAAAACTACACACAACAATGTATATAAAAAATTGCCGAAATAGTAGTGAATTCAAGGTTTGTAGCTCGTCTAAACATCATCGTAAATTGAAAGATTTGAGCATCGAAATCGGCAACTTTTCATATACTCACCGTTCAGTCGCATTCTCCCATTCGGTCGATTAAAATCCCTTCGTGCTCCGCACTCCCGGTATTTTAAGAATGCGACTAAATGCCTAATTGCTTAACTTACATACCATAACCCGACCGATGGTCGGCATTGAGCAAAACACAACGGAACAAACGTTAAACGCAATTTGGATCCGCTCTTGCGGGCTTTACAGCCTGCCTGAGCAAGCTCGGCAGTCTACGCCCTCAGTTCGGAACTTCGTTTAGCGAGGCATTAGCGTGCATTAAAAAAGTCTTCCACTATTATGATTTAGCTATCTTTGAATACATCGATTTTGGATAGAAACTCACATATCGAATTGTACCAAGCAGATTCGGGGGAAACAAAGATATCTGTAAAACTTGAGGATGATACAGTATGGCTTAGCCTGAATCAAATGTCAGACTTATTCCAGCGGGATAAGTCGGTGGTTTCAAGACATATAGGGAATGTATTCAAGGAGGAAGAGCTGGTTCGTGAGGCAACTGTTGCAAAATATGCAACAGTTCAGATTGAAGGAGGCAGAGAGGTAGAAAGAGCAATTGAATACTTCAACCTAGACGTGATCATTTCCGTTGGCTACAGGATTAAGTCGCAAAGAGGCACCCAATTCAGGATATGGGCGAATAAAGTGTTAAAGGAATATTTGGTTAAGGGATTCACTATTAATGAACAGCGATTATCCCAGGAAGTACAACAACTGAAGAATCTTCAGGAATCAGTAAAACTGCATGGGAAAGTATTAGAATTTAAGGAGCTGACTTCAGATGAAAGTGCTGGATTGCTCTTTTAAAAACCTTAGGTGCAAAAAGGACTACGTTTCCCTATTTGGAAAAGGTATATCCTAAACTGGTAGTTGGTGGAACAAGTGGTCTTGATATGCCATTTGGAGGTATGCGTACCTGCAATGGTAAATATAGATCCCTTGGTGACAAGGCCAGGTTTTGGAATTCTAACGAGTCAGGTTCAGAATACGCTACATATGGTTTAAATGCCAATAAAGATAGTATTCGCCTTATTAAGAATTAAGTATTTGAACCATAAAATAATTTATGATGAAAAAAACTAGTTATGTATTCTTGTCTATAATCGTTTTGATAGCAGGATGTAATAGACAAACTACTATGGATGAAATACCGCAAATACGAATTGAAAAAGAATTCAGCAGTGGATGGTTCTTTGCAATTGACTCCTTAAATAGTGGAAAACAGAATAATTGGATTAAGT
>JBDLJM010000240.1 GCA_039714315.1 Bacteroidota bacterium
TATAAGGAAAGTATCAAAAATCCTAATGGGATTATTTTAATCTCCGGGCCAACCGGTTCCGGAAAAACTACAACTCTTTATGCAACTTTAAAGCTGCTGAATAATGATGATGCTAATATCCTGACCATTGAAGACCCTATTGAATATACCCTTGAGGGTATTAACCAGGTGCAGTTAAAAGAAAATATTGGATTGGATTTTGCAAAATCTTTAAAGACATTTTTAAGACAAGACCCCGATATCATCATGGTAGGAGAGATCAGGGATGTGGCAACAGCCAATATGGCTATCAGAGCATCACTTACAGGGCATTTGGTGCTTTCTACCATACATACCAATTCGGCATGGGCTACAATCTCACGTTTGATAGATATGGGTGTTCCGGCTTTTTTAATTGCTGCCACACTAAAAGTAAGTATCGCACAAAGGTTAGTCAGAAAATTATGTGATCATTGTAAAAAGGAGGAAGAGATTGACCAAAAAATACTTCCTGAAAATATTTCCTTATCCGGTGAGATCACCAAACATTATAAAGCTGTAGGCTGTCAAAAATGTTATCATACAGGATATAGTGGTAGAAAAGCCATTTATGAAATTATTCCTATCACTAAAGAATTGGTTGAAAACATAAAACAAAACGAACTGGAAATTGATACTTATTTAGAAGAAAATAAGATTGCAACTTTAAAAATTAACGCTATAGAATTAATAAGAAAAGGAATAACATCTATTGATGAAGTGTATTCCATATTGACAAGCTAAATCTATAAAGAGATAAAAAAGATCTTCCAACAATAAAAAGTTTAGGAAGACAAAAAGGAAAAATTGTTTATGATTAAAAAGATCACCATAGAGAAATGGATTATAATTATTCTGTTTTTTAGTATAAACACTGGGTTTTTGCATGCACAGCAGCAAGATAGAATCCATCAGGTTAAAACCAAACTGGAAAGTCTGGAAGTTGACACACCCGGGCTAAGTGAAAATGTAGAAGTCAGCGTAAGTAATACCGCACTTCCCGGTTTTTTACAAGCAATAGCGCATGCCAATAATGTGAACCTGAATGTAAATCCCGAACTGGAGCAATATACCATTACTAATAATTTTCATAATGCCACGGTTGCCGATGTGTTACTTTTTGTTTGTAAAGAATATGACCTGGATATTGACTTCACAGGTAATATACTTTCTATCTATAAATACAAAGAAGTAAAGTCCCTCAAACTTCATCGTGAAATCCCCATACAATACGATGCTAAGAAAGATTTGGTATCCGTTGATCTCGAAAAAGACACTTTATATGTGGCTTTTAAACAGATCATGGATAAAACAGGAAAGAACTTGGTGTTTTCGCAAGGCTTGGGAAATAAAGTTATCTCAGGTTATATTCAAAATATGCCTATCGATGGAGCTTTGGATAAAATAGCTTTTGCCAATAATTTGTCTGTTACCAAAACAAGGGATAATTATTATTTATTTGAACAAAGTGAAGATTATCCGGTTGTAAGTAATGACAAAAATGGAAAGAATAAAACCACTCCAAAAAAACCACAGAGAAAAAGAAAGTCCAGTTTTTATTTTCAAGTATTAGATACTGTAAAACACACTCTGAATGTTGATTTCGAAAATACTCCTATCTCCAATATAATTTATGATATCGGGTTAGATTTAAAATTAAACATGTTTACTTCAAGTCCATTGGATAAAGCAGGGATAGCTTCTGTTAAAGCAAATGATATAACCTTTGATCTATTGTTGAATAAGATCTTAGAGAATACTGAATTCACATATAAAAAGGAAGGTAATATCTATTATTTCGGGGATAAAAAACAGATCACTTTACGTAATTCAGTGATGGTTCCTTTATTACATCGTTCTATAGAAGTAATGAATGCCGGAACTGGAGGGCAAAGAAAGACTGGAAGGACATTTAATTACTCCGGTGGCGGTTCCAGATACTTTGACAATAACTTCAACAGTCAACAGAACAACAGAAATTTAAATAATGAGAGAACTCAAAACAGAACTAATACAACTGCTGATAACTCAAAAGCAGATGCTTTGATCAATATTATTCCTGAAGACATCGTAAAAGATCTTGAAATAAAAACCGATATTGAACTCAATAGCTTTATCGTTAGCGGCCCAAGTCAAAATATAAAAAGGTTTAAGGATTTTATCAACTATATAGATAAACCTGTACCTGTTATCCTGATAGAAGTAATGGTAATTGAAGTGAGTAAAACTGCTACCATTGAAACAGGGATCAGTGCAGGAATTGGAGACGCACCTACTACAACCGAAGGAGAAGTCTTTCCGAAATTAGACATGAATATCGGTGCAAACACCATCAATAAAGTAATAGGAGGTTTTAGTGGCTTTGGTTCTTACAATCTTGGCCAGGTAGTTCCTAATTTCTATTTACAATTAAAAGCTATGGAAAGTAACGGAAATATCAAGATCAGGTCTTCTCCGAAGTTATCCACTTTAAACGGCCATCGTGCAAATCTTTCCATTGGTGAAACCACTTACTATGCCGTTAGAGAAAGAAATATTTATGGTTCACAAAACCCGCAAACATCAGAAATCACTAATTATCTGCCTGTAGATGCTGAGTTTGCTTTAAACATCAAACCATTGGTATCGGGTGACGGACAGATCACTTTGGACATTAATGTAATCCAATCCACCTTTAACGGAATTAAAGTTGCAGATGATGCTCCTCCGGGAATGAATTCCAGGGAGTTTAATTCAATTATCCGTGTAAAA
>JBDLJM010000241.1 GCA_039714315.1 Bacteroidota bacterium
GTTTTGCGTAATGTTGATTTTTTCGCCCTTTCAGGGCTTTTTTTCTGGGGAGTGTTTAAACATTATGCTTTGTGTAGTGTAGATTCTTTTGCCTTTTCAGGGCTTTATTTCTGGGGAGTGTTTAATCATTACGCTTTGCGTAATGTTGATTTTTTCGCCCTTTCAGGGCTTTTTCTTGAGAGGTGTTTAAACATTACGTTGCGCATAGTGTGATTTTTTCCGTCCTTTCAGGGCTCTCGTAATATTAATTGTTTTGCTCTTTCAGGATTTTTATTAAGCCCCAAAGGGGCATCATCATAAGAGAAAGGTTTAGAAACCTTTCTCTTATGATGGTTTTTTTATTAAGCCCTGAAAGGGCGAAAGCTTAAGATCTTGCTTTTTCTTAATTCTTTTAACTAATTTTGCATCAAATTTAGGAATTAGAATAATGGAGGAAATAACAAAGCGCGATATCAGAGCTTTATCGAAAGAAGAGATTACAGAGTTTTTTGTCAGCAATGGAGATAAGGCATTCAGGGCAAAGCAGGTTTACGAATGGCTTTGGAGCAAAGGTGTGCACGATTTTGAATTGATGACAAACCTGTCGAAAGCTACCCGTGCTTTGTTGAATGAACATTTTGTTATTAAGCATATCAAGGTCGACGATATGCAGCGCAGTAGCGATGGTACTATCAAAAATGCTATCCGTCTGTTTGATGACAAAGTAGTGGAATCTGTTTTAATTCCAACCGAAAGACGAACTACTGCCTGCATTTCTTCGCAGGTTGGTTGTGCCCTGAACTGTGCTTTTTGTGCCACGGCGCGCATAAAAAATATGCGAAACCTGAGGGCAGATGAGATCTACGATCAGGTGGTGGCTGCCCACCAGCAGAGTAATTCTTTTTACGGACATCCCTTATCGAATATTGTGTTTATGGGGATGGGAGAGCCTTTGATGAACTACGATGAAGTAAAAAAGGCTATTGAAATGATTACTTCCGATGAAGGTCTTCAGATGTCGCCGCGCAGAATTGTGTTATCTACTGCCGGACTGCCAAAGAAGATAAAACAAATGGCAGATGATGAGGTAAAATTTGGTCTGGCTGTTTCTCTACATTCGGCCATAGATGAAAAGCGTTCCAGAATGATGCCGATAAATATTAAGAATTCACTTTCCGATTTGGCCGAGGCTCTAAAATACTGGTACGATAAAACCAAAAGTCGCGTTACCTATGAATATGTAGTGTGGAAAGATTTTAACGATAAACAGGAAGATATTGATGCTCTTATAAAATATGCGAGAATTATACCCTGTAAAATTAATATCATCGAGTATAACCAAATTGAAGAAGACGGATTCGAACAGGCCGATCCAAAGGTGATCGATGCCTACCAGAGATCCCTTGAAAATGCCGGAATTGTTGTTAATGTTCGTCGAAGCAGGGGTAAGGATATTGATGCCGCCTGTGGACAACTTGCCAATAAAAAGTCTTAAAATCTGTATTTTTTTTTCATAAGAATAATTGTTAATTTTAGAATATACTTTCTAAAATAACTTTTTCATGAAAACTAATATACTGTTAATCAATGTGTTTGTGCTGGTTTCTTTTTCTCTTTTTGGGCAAAATGATACGATTGTCCTAAGTAACGGAAATGTACTTGTTGGAGAGATTAAAGGTATGGACCGTGGTATTTTAAAAATGGAAACACCTTATAGCGATAGTGATTTTTCAATCGAATGGGGTAAAGTAGTTAAAATAAATACTGAATCTCATTTCGTTGTGTCTATTGAGAAAGGCCGGATTTATGGTTCGAAAAAAAAAGACTCTGCCGCTAAAAGGGAAAAAGGAGGAAGATATAGTTCGAGCCTTATTCCTGATGAAAATGATCCGGCGAAAGTAAAAATAAAAACAGACGAAGGTTATATATCTGTAGATATTAAGGATATAGTTTTCCTCAGATCGTTTGAGGATAGTTTTTTTAGCAGGCTTAGCGCCAAGGTTGATTTTGGATATACTATTACTAAGGCAAAAAACCTCAGACAGTTTTCTGCCCAAAGTTTGTTGAGTTATGTTACAGACGACTGGAGCTCGGAATTCTCAATGAATCTTGTAAATAATACTCAGGATAGTGTTTCAGATGTAAGAAGAAATGAGTATAATATAACTTTCAATTATTTCCTTCCTCATGATTTCTTCCTGACAACGGAAGGTAATTTCCTGCAAAATGACGAGCAAAAACTTCAATTGAGATCTACCATTAAAGGTGGTCTCGGTTATTTCTTTGTAAAATCGAATGATACATACTTCAATACGAAGATTGGACTCGCATTTAACAATGAAGAATTTACCGATCCTGAAATTGGTGTCAGACAAAGTGCCGAAGCATATCTTTCGTTGGAATGGAGCCTGTTTGATCTGGATAATCTTGATTTGTTGACAAATATTGCAGTATATCCGAGTTTGTCTGAAAAAGGCCGAGTAAGAACCGATTTTAAGATTGATATAAAATACGATTTGCCAAAGGATTTTTATATAAGAGCAGGTACTTCGGTTAACTACGATAATCAGCCTATAGAAGGTGCATCCGATTACGATTATGTTGTTCAGACAGGATTTGGCTGGGAATGGAACTGATTTCCTGAAGAAGGTTTAATGGATCAAGTCCATTTTCTGGGGAGTCTTAAAAAATCAGGCATAAAGTTTACATAATCTGAACAAGAAAAATAGGATATCTTTCACTCCTCTAAATTGCC
>JBDLJM010000242.1 GCA_039714315.1 Bacteroidota bacterium
ATTAAAATGGCTCATCTTAGAAGTCAGTTTACCGACGAAGACTAAAATATTTTTAATATTTTCAAAGCCGCCTGTTCGTATGAATAGGCGGTTTTTTTTGATTTAAAAAGAAACATGATAAAAATTAGTTAAAATTTATTTCAATATCCCTTCAAAATAAAAATCAATAAAATAAATTTGTGCAAATTCCTCCGATAGTTGAATTCAGTTTGGCTATCGGGGAAATAAATCTCCGAGTTATATTTTCTAAAGATTATTTCCATGAAAATATAACCGATGGGTGTGAAGAGAAATTTTTACGCCTCCCGATTCCTGAAAGGATTTCAGGATGAATTGGAAAGGGGAGTGGTGAAAATAAGGATTTGCACTGGCGAATCTTTCGGTGTTTGTTGATGAGTTAGGTTTTTCTTTTATTGGAGCCACTCCTTAATAGTTAATTTAATTATTAAGGTATTATGCGTTTTTTTACTACATTTTTTATGTCCCTGATTTTGGGGACAAATCTTTTGGCACAAAGTTCTATAGAGGGAACTGTCAGGACTTCTGACGGAAATGTGCTGTCGCAGGCAAGTATTTTATTGAACAGGCAAATAGGAGCAATCAGTGATGATCGGGGCTATTTTAGGGTCGACAACCTCGAAGACGGCGACTATCAGCTTGTTGTGTATTATTTAGGATATAAAGTTGCTGCTAAAGAGTTGGATTTAGGATCTAATTCTGTTTTGAAAGTTGATTTTGTATTGGAACCTTCGGTTTTTCAGTCGCAGGAGGTAGTTGTAAGTGCTACCAGAACTTATCAGGTGAGTGCTGCAGTACCCGCAAGTATAAGCACACTTTCTTCAAAGGATATTGCGATGTTGCCTTCGCAAACTATCGATGAGAAATTTATGTATATGCCGGGGGTTAATATCGACCGTCCTTTTGGTATTTTCGGGAAGTCGGTTGTTGGCATACGTGGAGTTGTTAGCTCCGAGCCCGGTCGTCAGCTTTCGCTTATTGACGGTGTAGCTATTAATAAATCAGATGGAGGAGGAGTAAACTGGAACAGGATAATTCAGTCTGACGTAGAAAGAGTGGAGATAGTTAAGGGACCCGGCGGATCGGTTTATGGAAATAATGCAATGGGTGGAACCGTTAATTTAATCACTAAAAGACCTTTTAGAGAGGGCTTTTCGGGCCTTGCCAGAGCGTATTACGGTACATACAATACTATGGGAGCAGAGACCAATGTGATGAACTATTTCGGAGAAGCAAAAAAAGGATTTTATTTCTCGGCATCTGCCAAAAAGAGTAAAAGTGACGGTTATGTAACCGTTCCGGAAGATATGCGAGAGGCAAGCGACACATCGGTTTTTATGAATGATGCAGGTGTTAATTTGCGCTTAGGTAAGGATTTTGGATTAAATTCTAATTTAGAGTTTGAGTACAATTATTTTTACGATAAAAGGGGGCAGGGAACGAAAATACGTCTGGAAGATGGTTCAGTAGTAAAGTATAAGACAGATTTTTTTAAAGCAAAATACACTAATAAAACAGGGTTGCTCAACTATAAAATTAATGTCTTTTACCAGAATGAAAATTATGAGAAGGATGTAGAGAAACTGAAAAAAGATAATTATTCCTGGTATAAAGTTAACTCTGCCAGAGAAGACTACGGAGTGTTGCTGAATGCTACTATTAACCTAAAGAGTCAGTTAATTTCTTTTGGAAGCGATGTGAGGTTAGGTAAAGTAGATGCGGTTGATGCATATCAAACATCAAGCGACCGGATAATAAATAAAGGAAGTATAGATAATTATACTCTGTATTTTCAGGATCAGATATTTATGTTCAGCAACAGACTAAATGCAATAATTGGAGGTAATATTTTGTTTTCGAAATTCCATTCTGCATTATTCGATGTTGTTGACGGTACGGGAGTAACATCTGTGCAGCAGGAAAATGCAGAAGGATTAGACGAAAAGCAGTGGACAGGTTTTAGTCCGAAGATTGCATTGCAATACAATGTAAATTCCGGGCTAAATATTTACGGGTCTTATTCATCGGGATTCAGAACGGCTAATCTTGATGATTTTACACGAACTGGATTTATTAATATTGGATACAAAGAGGCCAATGCAGAGCTGACACCGGAGAGACTGAATTCGATTGAGTTTGGTGTGAAATTTGAATCTTCTAGATGGCGATTAGAACTTACCCCGTATTATTCGAAAGGAAGTGATTTTATGCACTATGTTGCTACCGGTGATTCTCTTTTTGGAGGCAGAAAATTAGTGTATAAAAAACAGAATATTTCAGAGGTTGAAATTTATGGAAACGAATTATCACTACAGTACAGACCAGTGGGCGATCTTAATATTTTTGCTAATTATACATACAGCAATTCAAAAGTTTTGAAATTTGAAGACAGATCAGAAATAGTAGGAAACAAATTGAGCTATTCGCCAAACCATATAGCCAATATAGGTGTAGCATATCGGTATAAAGGCTTGTCGTTTTCGGCGATAGGTAGATATAAAAGTTTGTATTTTACAGATGAGTTAAATGAAAGCGAAATACCTGAAGTAATTACTGCCGATTTGAGTGCTCAGTATGAATTTATAAAGAATCTTGGAGTTTCTGTGAATGTTCAGAATGTACTAGATAAGAGTTTTATGGTAAGCAGTGATCAGATTTCTCTTGGGAGGTTTATTACGGCAGAACTGAATTATAAGTTTTAATGTTGAGTAG
>JBDLJM010000243.1 GCA_039714315.1 Bacteroidota bacterium
ACTTTTTCTGATTCTACCAATACTCTTAATTCTCTACCGGCCTGTATAGCGTAAGCTTTTGTTACTCCTTCACTTTCTAAAGCCAGATCTTCTAGTTCCTTTAATCTTTTCAGATATGAATCTACTACCTGACGGCGTGCTCCCGGTCTTGCTCCTGATATGGCATCACAAACCTGGATGATTGGAGATATCATATTCTTCATCTCGATCTCGTCGTGGTGTGCTCCTATTGCGTTACAAACATCAGCATGCTCTCCGTATTTCTCTGCCCACTGCATACCCAGTATAGCGTGTGGAGTTTCTGATTCTGTTTCAGGAACTTTTCCTATATCGTGAAGTAATCCTGCTCTTTTGGCCATCTTAGCGTTCAATCCTAATTCGGCGGCCATTGTTCCGGCTAAATTTGCAACTTCACGTGAGTGTTGTAATAAGTTTTGTCCGTAAGAAGAACGGTATTTCATTCTACCTACAATTTTTATAAGTTCAGGGTGTAAACCGTGGATACCAAGATCCATTACTGTCCTCTTCCCTACTTCGATAATCTCGTCATCTATTTGCTTTGTGGTTTTTGCTACAATTTCCTCGATACGTGCGGGGTGAATTCTACCGTCGGTAACCAGTTTGTGCATCGAAAGTCTTGCGATCTCTCTACGAACCGGATCGAAACAAGATAAAATGATAGCTTCCGGAGTGTCGTCTACGATAATTTCTACACCTGTAGCCGATTCCAGGGCTCTGATATTTCGTCCTTCACGTCCGATAATTCTACCTTTAATATCATCAGATTCTATATTAAATACAGAAACTGAATTTTCTATTGCATGCTCTGTAGCGACTCTCTGAATGGTATTAATAACAACTTTCTTAGCTTCATTTTTAGCAGTCAGCTTAGCTTCTTCGATAGTATCCTGAATAAAATTCATCGCATCGGACTTTGCCTCCTCTTTTAGAGACTCCAACAATTTTGCTTTGGCCTCCTCTTGCGACAAACCTGAAATAGACTCCAGTTCATCAACTTGCTTACGGTGAAGTTTTTCAACTTCTTTTGTTTTCCTGTCTAATATTTCAGCTTTCTTACCAGAATCTTCTACTTTTCTCTCAAGTTCCTGATTTTTCTTTTTTGATTTATCCAGCTCCTGCGAAACTTTTGACTCTTTTTGCTTAATTCTTTTCTCTGCCTCAGATATTTTACGATCCTTAGAGGTAATTACTTTTTCATGTTCACTTTTAAGCTCTATAAACTTCTCTTTTGCCTGAAGGATCTTATCTTTTTTGAGCGCATCGGCTTCAGCTTTCCCTTCTTTTATTATTAATGCAGCATCTTTCTTTGCATCCAATAATATCTTTGCCCGTTTTTTCTCGACGTCTTTTCTATTAAGTATCCGAGAAAAAAAGTATCCTAACACTACAGCAATCACTGCCACTGCAACTATTAGAACAATATTCATAAATTCCATAATGATCTGGTTTTTAAATAAAAATCCTACATCGATTCTTTATGTGTAAACCCCTGCTATACAGGATTAAGAGCTAAATTGAAGGTTAAGTATCCACCGTTTTCAACAAAGTTGAAATTCCCGAGGGCGTGGCCCGCTTGTCCAACAAAAACACACTCTTTATTATTATAATGTTGAGTTTACCAAAAAAATTAGAACCAATGTAGGAAAAATATCTTCTGTCTAAAGTTAATTAAATTACTTGATTTATTAAAGTATTTAACGCGCTTAATTTATCTGATAAAGAGCTACTTTCTTCATCAGAAACTTTATTAGCTTTTTCGAGTTGCGAAGCAAATTGTAATGCACACATGGCCAAAACATCCTGTTTATCTTTTACAGCATAGTTTTTTTCAAATTCCTTTATCAAAGATTCAACCTTTCGAGCAACTTTTCTAAGCTCTTCCTCCTCTTCAGGAAGAATATTCAAGGGATAAACCCTGTCAGCTATCGAAACTTTTACTCTTACTTTATCGGCCATTACATATATATAAGTTCAAAACCAAATATTATTGATTCGGTATTAACCTTGCATCAACGCTATACAACTGTCAATTTCGCGCACTAAACGATTTATTTTCAATTTCGTTTCTCTTACTCCCTCATCGCCTCCACTTAATGCAGAAGCTACTTTAGTTCGCTGATATTTCTCCCTCAAATGCAAAATTTCTGCATTCTTCTCTTTCAATTTTCCCTGTAATTCGTTCACAAGGTCAGATAATTCCTCGTTTTTTTTCTTGATTTTACTGTATTCCTGAACCAAAAGATTCACTTTACCTTCAAGATTAACAACAACTTGGGATAATTCTTTCATTGAAAGCGAGTTTGAAACTAACAGATACAAATTTAACATTAGACACTTAACAAACAAATTAACTTTAATAAAATATTAAATCTTTTACGAATTATTTCATAAACAGGAATCGTATACCAATGTTATTTTTAAAATACAGAATAATAATTTTGAAATGCTGAGCAGGATACAAAATAACAAGTGAGAGAATTAACATCACCTAAACATCAAAATAACCGATAAAATGATAATAGAATTTTGACATTTATCAGCTATCAAACGCCCCGGATAGAAGCGGTAGCTTTTGTATGCTGAGAACTGAGAACAAAGTTCTGTGGCGGCCTGCTTTTTCGGCAGGTTTACTTTTGCGACAGCAAAAGACCCCGCAGAACTATTGTGAACCGTCTCAGCAGGCAAAACTACAAGCGGATAGCC
>JBDLJM010000244.1 GCA_039714315.1 Bacteroidota bacterium
TGAATGTGTTATTTAATGAATTAGAGATTACTTCTATTTAGAAAAGCTTGATTAGTTTTAAAATTGAATATATTATCAAACTATATAAAAAAATCTACCCCTGCTGGCCCAAAGCAAGTATAGTAAAAAATTAAATATTATATATAAAAAGAAGAATAGCAAATGAGTAGAAAATACAAATTTCATAATCCTGAAGGAGTATATTTTGTGTCATTTGCTGTGCAGGGTTGGGTAGATGTATTTACGAGTAATGAATACATAAATATACTGGTTGATAATCTTGAATTTTGCAAAAAAAAATAAAGGACTTGAAATATTTGCAAGGTGTATAATGACAAATCATGTTCATATGGTAATAAGAGCAGAGGAAGGTTATTTTTTACAGGATATTTTGCGGGATTATAAGAAATTTACCAGTAAAGCAATAATAAAAGCCATTACAGAAAATTATAGGGAAAGCCGGAAAGAATGGTTGCTTAATCAGTTTAGGACTCCTGATGGAATTAGGTTTTGGAGAGGAGATAATAAACCTATAGAACTATGGAGTAATAAAGTATTAAACCAGAAAATAAATTATATCCATCAAAACCCTGTAGCAGAGGGATTGGTTTTTAGAGCTGAAGATTATGTATACAGCAGTGCTGCAGATTATGCAGGAGAAAAGAGCTTATTGGATGTAATTGTAGTAGAATAATAATTGTGCAAGGCACGGATTACAAATCCGCGCCGGCGTAGGAGTATAATATTGATGTTTCACCGAGTCTAGATAATGGAAGTATAATTTTTAAACTTGAAAAGAAGAAATAATGAGTAATGTAACTATTTGGTTTTTAATAGATGTAGTTGTTTTATCACTAAACTTAGTTATGGTTTTTTTACTAAAAACACTTTATTACCGTTCTCATTTATCAGGGGGTGAAAGAGGATTGTTTGCACTGGTAGAGGTGATTTATAGCTTAATTATATTTTTTACGTTTGTTGCAATTCAATCAAATTTCACATTTAAAAATAAAGAAGATCGTAAAACCAAGATTTTTGTGATAAGTAATTTGTTTTTAGTGTTTTTGAGTGTTATACATGCCTTAAAGAATGGAATTGAGTGGATATATTTCTTTGTTTTTTATACAGTGTTATCAGCATTTATATACAGTTATCTTTTGGAAAAGATATTTAGACGCTAGGTGGAGACAATAGTAATTTATTAATAACAATGATAATATAAGTTAGAATAAAGTAACAAAATACATACACTGGCGCGAATTTGCCCCCCCCCGCTACCACGCGATTGTATCGCGTGGGAAAAGCAAGCAAACTAAAAAAGAATAACTAAGAACCAAATGAGTAGAAACTATAAATTTCATAAGCCCGCCGGCGCGGATATGCAATCCATGCCAAAGCACTACAGTTTTTTTTAATGATTAACTATTTTTAACAAATCATAATTAATATTTTTACACTACAATTAGAAATTATTACTGATGGAATATATAGAACTTCAAAACGATTTACTTTCGGTAAGGGTTAACTTTAAGGGAGCAGAATTATCGAGCATATATAATAAAATTGAGAATATCGAACATATATGGCAGGCTGACGAAAAAGTATGGGCACGGCACGCACCGATATTATTCCCGATAGTTGGTAAGGTAAAAGGAGGGAAGTATAAGGTTGATGATAAAGAATATTTTTTGGGTCAGCATGGTTTTGCCAGAGACAGGGTTTTTGAGTTGGATGAAATTACCGGAAGCGGGGCAACTTTCAGATTGGAAAGTGATGATGAAAGTCTTAAGATATATCCTTTCAACTTTTGTCTGTTGGTAAAGTATAAGCTCGAAGGTTCAAAACTGAATATTAATTATCTGGTGGAAAATACAGATAGCGATGAAATATATTTTTCGATAGGTGCACATCCGGGCTTTACTGTTCCTTTTCATGATAATCACGACTTTGAAGATTATTATCTGGAGTTCGATAAAAAAGAAAGCACAGGAAAATTACTGCTATCCGAAAATGGCTTGTTAAGCGGTGAGATTCATGAAGGTTTTCTAAACAATAATAACATTATCGATCTTAAATATTCTACTTTTAGCAAGGATGCATTGGTCTTTGAAAATTTAAAATCTTCGTCATTAACAATAAAAAGTAAAAAAACAAACGTCTCTTTGAAAGTGGGGATTGATAAGTTTCCTCTTGTAGGCATCTGGACAATGCCCGGAGCAAAAGCACCTTATATATGTATTGAACCGTGGTATGGAGTTGCAGATTCAGAAAGTTCAACCGGAAACTATAAGGAAAAGAAGGCAATAGAGTCTTTAAAGGCAGGGGAAGAGTTTAAAATGAGTTTTTATATTGAAATTATCTAATGTTTTAATGCTCTAATGCTTTAATGATAGAATGTTTTATACGTATCATTGGCATTAGAGCAATTATTTTTATACTTCGAGATTTATATACTTTAGCCTTTAAGCCACGCAAAGCGTAGTAGGCTTTAGACCCTTAGACAAGCTCAGCTTTTTATCTTTCCTGCCTGACTGAGTCACGCAGGCAGGTATCTTTAGTCTTTCCTGCCTGACTGAGTCACGCAGGCAGGTATCTTTAGCCTTGAATACCTATAAATCCCTCTTCTTAACAATATAATACGAGAGGTAGATAAAAAT
>JBDLJM010000245.1 GCA_039714315.1 Bacteroidota bacterium
TAAAAGACATAAAAGCCTCAGTTGAAGGCAAAGAGATATTAAAAGGTTTGAACCTGGAAATAAAACCGGGTGAGATTCATGCTATAATGGGACCAAACGGTGCCGGAAAAAGTACACTAAGTTCTGTTATTGCCGGGAAAGAAAAGTTTCATCTCGACGGTGGTTCAATAGAATTTCAGGGAGAAGTAATAAATGAATTGGCTCCGGAAGAAAGAGCCAACAAAGGAATATTCATGTCTTTCCAGCATCCTATAGAGATTCCGGGAGTTACTGTTACTAATTTTATTAAGGCAGCTGTAAATGCAAAAAGAGCTGCACATGGCGAGGAAGATATGTCTCCGGCTGAAATGCTAAAGCTTATCAGGGAAAAATCAGCACTACTCGAATTAGACCGTAAATTTCTTTCACGCTCTTTAAACCAGGGATTCTCCGGTGGAGAAAAGAAAAGAAATGAAATTTTCCAAATGGCCATGTTAGAGCCGACACTGGCAATACTTGACGAAACAGATTCAGGATTGGATATTGACGCTTTACGTATTGTTGCTAATGGAGTTAACAGACTTAAATCTCCCGAGCGCTCTGCAATTATTATTACTCACTATCAAAGATTACTTGACTATATCATTCCCGATTTCGTCCACGTTCTTTACGATGGAAAAATTGTAAAATCAGGGGGTAAAGAATTAGCTCTTGAGCTTGAGGAAAAAGGTTACGACTGGATTAAGGCTGAAATGGAAAGTAAATAATTTGTTGCTAGTTATACTGGTTACTAGATAATAGTTGTGCTTTTAACAAGCAACAGGCAACCAGCAACAGGCAACCAGCAACAAAAAATAAAATGAGTTTAAAAGAAAAAATAATTTCTACATATAAAGCTTTGGGAGAGGCTGTTTCAGACGAATCAAGAATTGCCGAAATGAAAAAACAGGCAATTGAATTGTTCGATACTAAAGGCTTCCCAACCCTTAAAGATGAAGACTGGAAATACACCAGCCTGAAATCATTATTAAAAACAGATTACTGTATTGTTTCTGCCGAAAATAATGATGTAGAACTTAAAGATATTGAAGAATACTTTATCGATATCAATAGTTATAGAGTTGTTTTAGTAGATGGGTATTTTAACACGAATCTTTCAGATATAGCCTCAGATAAAATTATTATTTCATCTATGAGGGATGCTGTTGTAAAATATCCTGAATTAGTACACTCGCATCTGACAAAAATAGCTCCCAACGATAAAAGTATGGTTGCTTTAAATACAATCGCACATGCTGACGGAGTATATATAAATATACCAAACAACACAATTCTCGACAAACCAGTTCAGGTACTGCACATTGCTACAGGTATTTCAGGTGAGACAATGCTGAATCCGAGAAACCTTATTGTTGTTGGTAAAAATGTTGAAGCTAAACTTATAGAGCGTCACCAGAGCATCACAGAAAACGAAATACTGACAAATTCTGTTACCGAAATTTCTGTTGAACAGAATTCTCACTATTACCATTACAAGCTTCAAAACGATAATGATAATGCAAATTTAATCGACAATACGTTTGTCAGCCAAAACGCATATAGCAACGCTTATGTTGATACATTCTCATTTGGTGGAAATCTGACCAGAAACAACCTTGCATTTTACCTTAATGAAGAAAATGCTGTGGCTAACATGGATGGAATTTCACTTTTGAATAAAAATCAACATGTCGACAACTTTACTTTTGTCAACCACAAGGTACCAAACTGCGATAGCCACGAATTGTATAAAGGAATTTACGACGATTCATCAAAAGGTGTGTTCACGGGGATGATTCTTATAAACAAAGATGCCCAAAACACCAATGGCAATCAGCAAAATAACAATTTACTGTTATCGGAAAAAGCACAAATAAATGCCAAGCCCCAGTTAGAAATCTACGCTGACGATGTAAAAGCATCTCACGGATGTACTATCGGGCAACTCGACGATGAGGCCTTGTTCTTTATGCGTACACGTGGTATCGCTAAAAAAGACGCCAAGGCTATGTTGACATATGCTTTTGCAAGCGAAGCCCTGGAAAATGTAAAAATTGAAGGATTAAAAACGCACATCAATAAATTAATTGCCGGAAAATTAGGTGTTGATTTAGAGTTTGGAGAATAAACAAAACGTAGCAACATATTATTAAAAGTCTCAAAATTTATTTTTTGGGACTTTTTTTATTTTTTTTTGGGCGTATCCCTGTTGTCAGGATTACTCTTTCGGATTCCCTCAGTAAAAATTCCCGGCAACAGGGTCGGGCTTTCGCCTTTACTCCTCGCCGGATTCCTTCGACTTTCTCTCAACTTCCCCCGACTACGCACGCGAACCACCGCTCGGAAACCACGCTCAGGAACCCGCCTGTGGGGTATCGGCTCTATCCCTTACGCATTTAGATAAATGCCAAAAAAGAGAAATCCTTTTCTTTTTTTTGGCATTTTCAAAATGAAAGCATTGGGATGCGAAGCAATCCCTTACGCTTTTAGATAAATGCCAAAAGAGATAAATCCTTTTCTTTTTTTTTGGTATTTTCAAGATGAAAGCATTGGGATGCGAAGCAATCCCTTACGCAAATGCAAAATTTAAGTTAAAAAGAAAATTAAGATATTTTTTTTCGGACAATAAATATACTTTT
>JBDLJM010000246.1 GCA_039714315.1 Bacteroidota bacterium
TCATAAAAAACTCCCGGCTGCTCAGCATGTAACCAATGCCCGGCATTTTTAATTTCTTCAATGCTGTAATCTGGAAAATGAAGACTGATGTCTTCTTCGTCTTCAGTCCGGATGTAGTTTGATTTTTCTCCGTCTAAAAAAAGTGTGGGACCGTCAAAAAAAGCATTTTGAGGTAATGATACTCCAACGTTTTCTATGTGTTTAGCTATGATGTCGATGTTAAACCTAAATCCTAAGCGGTCTTTTTCTTTCCAGTATAAACTCTTAAGCAAAAACTGTCTGATTCCAAAATTGTCAATCGATTTGGCCAATTCTGCATCGGCTTGTTTTCTTGAGTGTATTTCCTTGAAATTTAGTTCACTCAAAGCTTCAAGTATGAAATCGTGGTGAACCGGGTATTCCCGTGGCGCAATATCTGCTACGATTAGCTTTTTTACTTTTGAAGGGTTCATTGCTGCAAAACACATTACTGTTTTTCCTCCCATTGAGTGTCCAAGCAGATTTACTCTTCCCAGTTGATGTTCTTCAATATAATTCTCCAGATCTGAAACCATATCCTGATAGGTCCACTCTTCTGAATGAAAACTTTGTCCGTGGTTTCTCTGATCAATTACATGTACTTCATAGTCTTTGGAAAATTGCTTGGCAAGACTGACCCAATTGTCGCCCATGCCAAACAATCCGTGAAGAATTAACAATGGTTCGCCCTGTCCGTATATTCTGGAGAAAAGTATCATTGATTGTATTTTTTTACCGCTAAGGAGGCAAAGTTTTGCGCTAAGTTTCGCTGAGTACGTGGCGGAACTTAGCGCTTAACTTTGCGTTACGTTGCGGTTAATTATACGATAGCATTTACCTGATAAATGTTATTTTCTATTTCAATCTAGCCAAATACATCTGAATAGTATTTTCCAGTCCCAGATACAAAGCTTCCGAAATCAAAGCATGACCAATAGAAACCTCGTCTAATCCCGGTATCTCTTTAGCAAAGAATTCAATGTTATCTAAGCTTAAATCATGACCTGCATTTACTCCCAAGCCCAATTCAATTGCCAGCTTTGCAGAGTCAGCATAAGGAATTATGGCTTTCTTGTTCCCTTTTCCGTATTGAGTTGCAAATTCTTCGGTGTAAAGTTCTACTCTGTCGGTACCGGTTTCTTTTGCTCCTTCAATTAATTTAAGGTCAGTATCTATAAAGATAGAGGTTCTGATTCCTGCATTTTTAAATTCCGAAATAACTTCTTTTAGGAAGTTTTTGTGAGTAATTGTATCCCATCCTGCATTTGAGGTAATGGCATCCGGAGCATCGGGTACTAAAGTTACCTGCTCAGGTTTCGATTCTAAAACCAATTTGACAAATTCGGGAGTTGGATTTCCTTCAATGTTAAATTCGGTGTTTACAATTGGTCTGAGGTCAAAAACATCTTTTCTTGTTATATGTCTTTCGTCCGGTCTTGGGTGAATTGTAATTCCTTGAGCTCCAAATCTCTGAGCATCAACAGCTACTTTGGTCACGCTTGGCACGTCGCCACCTCTCGCATTTCTGAGAGTAGCTATTTTATTGATGTTTACGCTTAATTTTGTCATTTATATAAAAAATTATTTATACAAAATTACTACTTATAGCAGTTATCAGCTATATTTCCTCAAACAAAATATTTTTTTCTTTACGATTTTAAAAAAATAGAAGTATTGCTGTTGGTTTAGTAATCTTTTACAGTATTTTTTTGTTAAAAGCGGATATTAATTGTCATTCTATGTATTTTTGTGTACTTTACTATTACGAGAAATAAAAAATATGTCAGGCTATGTTGGTGAATGAATATCTTACAAACGACTTTAAACCATTATCTCCAAAAGATACGGTAGAGGTGGCAAGGGAATTATTCGAAGGAAGTAGTTTTGACTTTTTACCGATAGTTGATGGTAGTTTGTTGATAGGTTGTCTGCCTTCTGACTTTAACTTAAGTAACCGCTCAAATTCTTTTGTTGGCGATTATCTTGATGAGTGTGTGTTTTTCTTTGTTCAGAAAAATTCAAACCTGATCGATACCTTGAGAATATCGGGCATAAATGACTCTAATTTGATTCCTGTAACTAACGAAAATAATGAATACCTGGGCTATGTTACTCAGAACGATATTATGTCGCATTTTTCCAAATCACCATTCTTTAGTGAGATAGGAGGGGTTCTGGTAGTAAAGAAATCGATAAAAGAATATGGGATATCTGAACTTGCTCAGATTGTGGAAACCGAAAACGCAAAGATACTTGGCGTTTTTGTAAGTGATTTTGTTGGAGAAGAGGTTGTGCTTACTGTTAAAATAAATCAAATGCGTTTAGGTGTTATAGAAGCGGCACTAAAGCGTTTTGGTTATACTATTTTGGAAAGCTATCACGAGAATAAAATTATTGATGATATGCAGGACAGATATGATTCTTTAATGAATTATCTGGATGTTTAGGATATGTTTATTGATAACTTAAGCTTACTGCCTATAATTTAATCGGTCACCACATCTAAGCGTGGCAGGTATGGAACTCGCTATTACAATCACCCCCCTCCTGTGTGAGACAAATTTACTCATGCACCTTTCTTCTGTAAAAAGCATATAATAAATCTTTTTTCCGGAGGTGCAGAGC
>JBDLJM010000247.1 GCA_039714315.1 Bacteroidota bacterium
TAACATAAAGCCATATTTTTTCACTCTGATATTCAAGCCTCTTAGAAAGCTTTCTCAATATTTGTAGTTTGTTGATTTTGTTCCGCTTCTATGGAGCTTATTGTCTTGTTTCTGTTTTAACCGCAAAGATCCGCGAAGTAATGCGCAAAGTTTCGCAATTACTGAGCAATTATGATCACCAAAATAAACACACGTGAAATAATTGCAAAATAACCATGATATGGAGATTCCTCTTATAAGCCATTTACGACTCTTTTAATACCTAATTTAAGACTCTTAACATTGAAATTTAATAATAGCCCTAATTTACATTTAGATAACTTTAAATAAGTAAGAACTTGAGCGAGATGTATATCGTTAAGAGAATCTACTGACTTTATCTCTATAATTAATTTATTCTCTACTAATAAATCTAGCCTATAGCCTATATCTAACTTTACTTCATTGTAGATTAAAGGTTGTGGTTTTTCTTTTTGTACAAATAGTCCCATATTTTTTATTTCATAAAATAGACACTCTTGATATGAACTCTCCAAAAGTCCGGGACCTAACTGATTATGTACTTTAAATGCAGCATCTAAAGCGAGTTTTGATAATTGATTCTCTGTGTAATACATAGTTGCGTAGCTTAAGTTGCTAAATTACATAGTGGTAAGCTCAAAAAATGAGCTTTCATCGGAAATTATCAGTATTTATAATTTTACGTTGCGAAACTTTATTCACAAGTATTTATTGTATTTGGTGTTCATGATTACTTTGCGCAACCTTGCGGTTAAATCAAGAAATAATAAAAATAACCAATAGCACAATTTAATTTTATAATTGGTTTATAGCTGCTCTCTTAAGATTTTCCTTTAGTTTTGAGAAACTAAAAATTATTTAAAAATCATGACACATTTGAAAGTTGGCGATAAAGCTCCGGATTTTAAAGGATTAGATCAGGAAGGTAACGAGGTGAAATTGGCTGATTTTTCCGGTAAAAAACTGGTATTATTCTTTTATCCAAAAGCCAGTACACCGGGTTGTACGGCAGAAGCAAAAAATTTAAGGGATAATTATGAAGATTTTAAGGCAAAGGGTTATGATGTTCTTGGTGTAAGTGCCGATTCTCAGAAAAGACAGCTTAATTTCTGCACAAAAAATGAGCTTCCATATAATCTTATTGCGGATGAGGATAAAGACATTATCAACGCTTATGGTGTATGGGGACCGAAGAAAATGGCAGGCCGTGAGTACGAAGGTATTTACAGATCAACTTTTGTAATTGATGAAAAAGGTGAATTGGAGGATGTTATTACCAAGGTGAAAACAAAAGAGCACAGTGCTCAGATTTTAGTAAAAAGTTTGTAGGAATTGTGAATGATTTTCCTATTTTTATCGTTTCACAGGAAAAAAAATAATACGTTGAAAAATAAACAATTAGATATTGATATCATGAGTTCAGACAAAGAAGCTAAGTTGAAAGCACTGCAGATGACCTTGGACAAAATGGACAAGACATACGGTAAGGGTGCTGTTATGAAAATGGGTGATGCTGCAGTTGAAGAAGTGGAAGTAATACCATCAGGTTCTTTGGGAATTGATGTCGCTTTAGGAGTAGGAGGTTATCCAAGAGGAAGGGTTGTAGAAATATACGGACCTGAATCATCCGGTAAAACGACATTGACTTTGCACGCTATTGCAGAAGCTCAAAAGCAGGGAGGAATTGCTGCTTTTATTGATGCAGAGCACGCTTTTGACAGGTTTTATGCTGAAAAATTAGGTATCGATGTAGAAAATCTGATTATTTCGCAACCTGATAACGGTGAACAGGCATTGGAGATAGCTGATAATCTAATTAGATCGGGTGCAATTGATCTGCTGATCATTGACTCGGTTGCTGCCCTTACTCCAAAGGCCGAGATAGAAGGAGAAATGGGAGATTCGAGAATGGGACTCCAGGCAAGATTGATGTCGCAGGCTTTGAGAAAAATGACAAGCTCGGTTAGTAAAACAAAATGTACAGTGATTTTCATTAACCAATTGCGTGAAAAAATTGGTGTAATGTTCGGAAATCCTGAAACAACTACCGGTGGTAATGCATTGAAATTCTATTCTTCTGTACGTATAGATATTCGTCGTTCTACACAAATAAAAAATGCCGATTCTGTGATAGGAAACAGAACTAAGGTGAAGATTGTTAAGAATAAGGTGGCTCCGCCATTCCGTACGGCTGAATTTGATATTATGTATGGAGCAGGGATTTCAAAAGTTGGTGAATTGATCGATCAGGGTGTTGAGCTCGGGATAGTGAAGAAAAGCGGTTCATGGTTTAGCTATGACGACACTAAATTAGGTCAGGGAAGAGATGCGGTTAAAAATATAATTTCTGATAATCCGGAATTAGCTGAGGAGCTGGAGCATAAAATTAAAAATGCTATAGCAGGAGTGGAAGAGTAGGATTAAGAAATGAATAATTTTATTTATCGACCGTTTAATGTAAATTAAACGGTCTTTTTTTTACAATTACTTTGGTTTAAATGATTAAAAAAATACATCGATATTACTTTAACAGCTTTAGGGATTTATCTGCCGAAGTGTGGTGGCTGTCGTTAATAACTTTTATTAACAGGG
>JBDLJM010000248.1 GCA_039714315.1 Bacteroidota bacterium
CTTTCCTCTTTCCTGCCTGACTGGGTCACGCAGGCAGGTATCTTTTACCTTTCCCCTTATTTACCCATAAACGGATAACGATAATCCTTAGGCGAAACAAAGTTTTCTTTTATCAATCGTGGCGATACCCAACGAACTAAGTTCAACATAGAACCTGCTTTATCGTTAGTTCCCGATCCACGGGCTCCTCCAAACGGTTGTTGACCTACAACAGCTCCGGTTGGCTTATCGTTTATGTAGAAGTTACCGGCAGCACCTTCCAAATAATCTGTCGCTTCTTCGGCAGCATATCTGTCGCTAGAGAAGATAGCCCCCGTAAGAGCGTAAGGAGATGTTGTATCAACCAGCTTAAGTGTTTCTTCCCACTTCTCATCTTCGTAAACATAAATCGTAAGAATCGGTCCGAAAAACTCAGTTTCCATTGCCCAGTTCTTTGGATTTGTAGTTACAGCGACAGTATTATCTATAAAATAACCAACTTTATCATCATATCCTCCTCCCGCAACAAATTCCATTTCAGGATCCATTTTGATTTTATCAATAACACCTGATAATTTATCAAAAGCACTCTGTGAAATTACAGCAGAAGTAAAGTTACTCATATCATCAGGCTCTCCCTGTTTCATAGTATCCAAATCCATTACTAACTGTGTTTTAACTTCCTCCCAACGACTTTGTGGAATATAAGCTCTCGAAGCTGCTGAACATTTCTGTCCCTGGAATTCAAATGCTCCTCTACTCAAAGCAGTAGCTACTGCAGTAGCATTAGCCGACGGGTGCATCACTACAAAATCCTTTCCTCCTGTTTCTCCAACAATTCTTGGATATGTATTATACTTGGTAATATTCTTTCCAATTTTCTCGTAAATTCCCTGGAATACACCTGTAGAACCTGTAAAGTGAACCCCTGCAAATGCTTTATGTTCAAATATTGTATCAGAAATCATTGCAGAATCTCCTGCTACCATATTAATTACACCTTTTGGCAATCCCGCTTCTTCGAACAACTCCATCAATACTCCGGCAGAATACATTTGAGTTGCAGAAGGTTTCCAAACAACAACATTACCCATCATAGCAGCTGAAGTTTGCAAATTCCCCGCAATAGATGTAAAGTTGAAAGGAGTAATTGCATAAACAAATCCTTCTAAAGGTCGGTGCTCTACCCTGTTCCACTCATTTGGCGCATTTTCCAATGGTTGATCCTTATAGATTTGCGTCATGTATTTAACATTAAACCTAAAGAAATCTATTAGCTCACATGCAGCATCAATTTCGGCCTGGTGAATTGTTTTAGACTGACCAATCATGGTGGCAGCATTCATTTTTGCACGGTATGGTCCTGCCAATAAATCGGCCATTTTTAAAAATATTGCAGCACGGTGCTCCCAACTCATTTTCGACCATTTTTTTCGGGCTTCCAATGCTGTTTCAATTGCATTGCTAACCATAGCCTTATCAGCCTTAGAATAATGACCAATAACATGATGATGTTTATGTGGAGATGTTATCTCTACCTTATCATCAGTCATTATCTTCTCCCCGTTAATAGTTAATGGAATTTCCATGTGCGAATTCCATAATTTATCATATTCAGCAAGAACCTCAGCTCTTTCAGGTGTACCCGGAGCATAGCTCTTAACGGGTTCATTTTTTATTTCAGGAATGTTAAAAAATCCAGTAGCCATAGCCAATTATTTTTTAAGTATATTTTTATATTAATTCGTTCCGGTATTCCAATACCTTGAAACGGATCCAAAGTTAACAAATAAAATACTATTTAACAGCCTACTTTAGCAGCAAAAACTAACAGTTTGTAATATATTTTGGCGGGCTTCGGGCTTTCGGCTATACTCCTCGCAAAAAGCAGCTTCAAAAGTTGTATTCTATAAGCTCATAAAATCGCTTCCAAAATACATTTTTCAGTCTGCTTTTTTGCTGTGGGGTGCCGCCTCTATCCCTGCCCGAAATCCTGCTAACATCATAGCGAAGCTATAATAAGTGAAGCCTAAAAGTTTCTAGGAATTAACGGATTATATTTTTCTTCCTTCGGGTTCATTTTCTATTCCTACCGGTTCCTTTTCTATTCCTACGGGTTACATTTCTCTTCCTTCAGCTTACTCATCCATTCCTGCCGGTTACTTTTCTATTGCTTCCACTTTCATCTCCATTGCTTCCACTTGCATTTCTATTGCTTCCACTTGCATCTCCATTGCTTCCGCTTGTATTTACACTGAACATCTGAGTTTTTGATGAGAAATAACATCCAATAGTTTTACCCATTTCATATGGCCTAAAACTTGTACAAACACCAACGAAGATGACTTAGCATTATTTATAAAGTATATATTATATTTTACAAATAGGCATCAACCGCTAACCTTAAATTCTTTTCTTTCTTTTTCTTAAAAATATAATAAAATACCAAGCCTGTTGCTACGCCTGTTAGGGTTGTTATCATATTGTTATCGGATTCCTCTTCCATCGTTTCACCACCGGAGTCATTTGTTAGTCCGTAAGCAGCAATCCCTGCACCGGTTAACAAACCGGCCCATTGACCAATGCCTGCCGCCTGATAGTTATCAAGGTATTTTTTACTTT
>JBDLJM010000249.1 GCA_039714315.1 Bacteroidota bacterium
GAATATAATGGGGATACCATATGACCTAAACATAAAATTATATACATATGAAAACAAAAACAGATAACGGTAGAGCACAATTAGGATTCGTATTAATTATTATAGGTGTCGCATTCATTTTTCGCATATTAGGTCTGTTACCTGATACATTGAGTGACATTTTATTTTCATGGCAAATGTTATTAATAGCTATTGGTACATTTAACCTTATTAACAAAAAATATACACCGGCAATTATATTATTAACGATAGGTGTAGTCTTTATGGTTCCGGAGATTATTTATATTGATTATACTTATCGTAGATTGTTTTGGCCAATTATTTTGGTAGTAACCGGAGTAGTTCTTATAGTTAGAAGAAATAAGGGATTCGATTTTCCTGATTTAATAAGTAGAAATAATAAAACGGATTACATTGACCATACCAGTGTGTTTGGTGGAAACAAGGTGATTTATACTTCTAAAGTATTCAGAGGAGGGCGTATTACTTCAATTTTTGGTGGTTCGGAGGTTAATTTTAAGAGTGCCGATATTGCTGAAGAAAATGCAGTAGTTGATGTTTTTACTATTTTTGGAGGTACAAAATTGATTGTGCCAAATGATTGGAATGTACAAATAGATGTAATTGCAATTTTTGGGGGATTTACAGATAAACGATTTATTTCTGCAGAATCTAATTCATCAGATAAAATTCTTTTTGTAAAAGGATTTACTATGTTTGGTGGAGGAGATGTTAGAAATTAAAGGAAAGAACTACTGAGTTTAGAAGTAAACTAATAATATTATGCTTCATCCATTTATAGAAAATCGTAGATATTCAATAGTTTACACTTTAGTCTGGATAATAATTATTATTGTACAGGCTTTGGTGTTTACTTTTAAGTTCGAAGTAGATGTTCTCTCATCTGTAACAGACAGTTTTGTATATAACTCTCTATTTGCAGTAATGGGTGTTTCTATTTGGTTTGTCGGTGCTTATTCAGACTATGATAAGCTGTCAGTTCAAAATATTGTTTTTAAACAAATTATTTCAGGAGTGTTTTTTGTATTCTTTTGGGTGTTTATTTCGAACTGGGCATTAACTAAGATTGTTGAAGATGAGCTTTATCTCTATTTTAGTGAGACAATTTTATTTTGGAGATATATTTTTGGAAGTTTTTATTTTGTGATTTTGTCCATAGTGTTTTACCTGATTCTTTATCAGGAGAATATGGAGTTTGAGCTTCAGCAGAAAAGTCTTTACGAAAAAATAGCTATTCAGTCAGAGTTAAAAGCGTTGAAATCACAGGTAAACCCACATTTTTTGTTTAATAGTTTAAACTCTATAAGCTATCTGACAATTAGCGATGGATATAAGGCTCAGGAAATGTTGGTTAAGTTATCGGAATATATTCGGTATGCACTGAGGAAAGAAGAAAATCAGTTCACAGTTTTATCTGAAGAACTCGACAATTTACATTCCTATATTGATATTGAAAAAATACGATTTGAAGACAAAATCGTCTATTCAGAAAAAATAGATGATGATTTGAGTAATTTAAAGATTCCACATTTAATTCTTCAGCCATTAATGGAGAATGCTATTAAGTACGGAGTTTATGAGAGTGAAAAAGCTGTAGATGTAGTGTTGGAAATAAGGACTAAGGATGAATTCGTTGAAATTATATTCAAAAACGATTTTAATGAAGACAGCTATCTGCACAGAGGAGAAGGTATAGGTCTAAAAAATATTGCAGATAGACTAAAGTTACTTTACAATGCTAAAGATTTATTAAGCACAAAGACTGATGGAGATATATTTATTGCTAAGATATTAATACCTAAACAATTTTAAATGACTAAAATTGGATGTATAATAATTGATGATGAAAATCCTGCAAGAGCCCTTGTAAAAGCTTTTATTGCAAAAAAAGGAAATTTTGAAGTGCTGGCTGAAGCTGGTAACGGATTTGATGCTGTTAAGATGATTGATGAGCTTAAACCCGATCTGATATTCCTCGATATTCAAATGCCAAAGTTGACTGGATTTGAAGTTTTAGAGTTGATACATCATCATCCTAAAGTAATTTTTACCACTGCATACGATCAGTTTGCCGTTAAAGCATTCGAGGAGAATGCAGTTGACTATTTGCTTAAACCTTTTTCATTCAGCAGATTCTCAAAAGCTCTTGATAGAGTTACAGAGCCAAGAGTTAATGAAAGTAATTATATAATTGAAAAAATCAACCGGAGCTCTGAATTAAAAAGGGTAGTTGTTAAAGAAGGTAATTCTATCAATGTAATAAAGTTGTCAGAAATAAAATATCTGCAGGCAAATGATGATTATGTAATTATTAAGTCAGGAGGTAAGGAATATGTGAAGCATCAAACAATGAATTTTTATGAAAATACCCTGCCATCTGATATGTTTATTCGTATCCATCGATCAACAATTATTAATATTCAGGAAATAAAGAAGCTTATACATATTGCAAAGGAAAATTACGAGATTGAGTTGCAGGATGGGGATAGATTACGGGTTAGTAAAAGCAATATTAAAAAGGTGAAAGAGCTTATAAATTTGTAAATTTGAAGAAG
>JBDLJM010000250.1 GCA_039714315.1 Bacteroidota bacterium
TTAAAACATATACTGTAATGTTGCACCAACTCTAAAAAACGAACCTTCTGCTACTGTAAATCTGGCTTCCGGAGCAAGGTTTAATTTGTCAGTTAATTTGTAGTTTGCACCTACACCAATATTAAAGCCAACATCGGTGCCATTTTCAGTCATTTCCGGTGTACTAAATCCATACCCAAAATCCATAGCAGGTATAGTAACTTTCCAAAATGTAAGACCTAAACCGGCCAATCCATATACATTAAGCTTATCATTGTGCTGATAAAAATTATAATGCGCATCAAAATCAAGCATATTCCATTTTACATAATCTTTTTCAAAAATATGTGTAAATGCAATAGCAGCTTCCCACTGTGCGTTTATTTCGTATGCCCCGTTAACTGTTAAACCAACATTATTTATGTCGGAAACAAAAAACAGACCACCACCTGCACGTAGCTTTGAGGCATCAAATGACTGTGAAAATGAACTTACGCTTAATAAAACTGTTAGAGTTAAGAAAAATACTTTCTTCATAATTGTTAGATTTTGAATTGAGTTATTAATTAAAGGTTAAAAATTAAATTTTGGCATAATACACTGTATACTCACATACAAAATTCGGGTCTATAAATCATATGCGATACCTAAAAAGCAGAAAGCTTCCGGAAACAACTAATTAAATACAAAATTTTCTACTAATAAAAGGATTTTTATTCATGTGACCACATAAAAAGTAGCGATTTTTTTACAATGACGTATCCGACTATACTTCACAACTGTTAAACGTAGTTATTATAAATTATAATAACTACGTTAACCCGGTACCGGGACCAATTATTTGGAACATTACTATCAAATAAACTTGTGAATTCATACATTATATTTACAGGCCTGGAAGAATTTTTGTTTAAATTAATATACTAATTTAATTGTTTTAATTACAGTTATAAATCGTTTGTTTGAGATAAAAACTACCATTATATATCACTTTATATTTCGTTTAAAAACAATACTCCAACAGACTAACCTTAAGGCAAATACCCCCTAACCTGCTTCCATATATTATTTATATTCATTAACTTTAATAGCTTTAAAAATTTGATATTGTTTTAACTGTTAATGTTAGAGTTAACTAAACTAAAAACTATGAAGAATTTAAAGGACTTTTTTGTAATAATTATGATTTTATTCGCAAGCGGATCATTTTTCTCCTGCGAAAAAGAAATCAACACTGAAGGTAACAATATATCGAACCTTAAAAAAGCTAATACCTCCGAATTAGCACCTATGGAACAGCTGGGTAAAGAAATATTCTTTGATAAAATATCTGATCCTGGCTCGATGTCCTGCGCAACTTGTCACGGTCCTTCTGTAGGATTTACGGGGCCCAATCCGGGTATAAATAATGGTGGATCTGTTTACAGAGGAGCAATTCCAACACGTTTTGGAAACCGTAAGCCACCAAGTGCTGCTTATGCAACATTTAGTCCTGTTTTTCATTACAACTACATTGAAGAACTATTTATAGGAGGAAATTTCTGGGACGGAAGAGCAACAGGTTATCACCTGGGTAATCCTGCAGCAGATCAGGCATTGGGACCATTTCTTAATCCTGTTGAACAAAACAACCCTTCGAAAGAAGCTGTACTTACGCATATTTCTAAATCAAAATATGCAGGATTATGGGAAGAAGTTTGGGGTGATCCTATAAGTTATGAGGAGGAGAATATAGAAGGAAATTACGACAGAGTAGGATTATCAATTGCTGCATACGAAGCCTCATCCGAAGTAAATGCATTTTCATCAAAATACGATGCCTATCTTGACGGGGAAGCAGAGTTAACAGCTCAGGAAGAATTAGGCATGGAACTATTTAATAATAAAGGGAATTGTGCAGCCTGTCATCCAAGTGAAATATCGGATGGTGGTCAAAAACCGTTATTTACCGATTTTTCATTTGATAATCTTGGAGTACCGAAAAATCCTGAAAATCCTTTTTACAATATGGACAAGGTTTATTTAGAAGATGGTTCACCCATTAACCCCGATGGATCTGCCTGGATTGATACAGGACTTGGAGGTTTTCTGGCATCTAGCACTGACCCTGCATGGCAGGGTATGGCAAATGATAATATGGGTAAACATAAAGTACCAACATTGCGTAATGTGGGTAAAAAACCGGGTAATGGTTTCATAAAAGCTTATATGCACAACGGTGTATTTAAAAGCCTGAAAGAAATAGTTCATTTTTACAACACACGCGATGTTGATGGATGGCCTGAACCTGAAGTAAGTGAAAATATAAATACAGATGAATTAGGTAATCTGGGATTAAGCAATGATGAGGAAGACGCCATTGTAGCATTCATGATGACTCTTTCTGACGGATATAGAAAAAAATAATTCTAAGAAGAAGATAACCACTCTACATCAAGGGTGGTTATCTATTTATTTACAAAAGGCAATTTAAAACGCTAAAAGCAAGGTATTAAACAGCTCAAATCATCGGCTGTAAGTTACTTTCTAATATTTTTCTTTTCTCAAT
>JBDLJM010000251.1 GCA_039714315.1 Bacteroidota bacterium
TTTAAATGATTAAAAAAATACATCGATATTACTTTAACAGCTTTAGGGATTTATCTGCCGAAGTGTGGTGGCTGTCGTTAATAACTTTTATTAACAGGGCCGGAACAATGGTAATACCTTTTCTAACCTTGTATTTTCGACAGTGCCAATATTTTACCGCGATGTATTTAATTTAGATGAAGGTCAGATAGGATTGCTTTTGGCTATGAACGGGCTAATGATATTCTTTCTGGAGATGCCTTTGGTTTATGAAGTTGAAAACAGACAGCTCTCTAAAATAAAGATCATTCAATATAGTTTGTTATTGATAGCAATTAGTTATTTTGTATTTAATATTTCGGGTGGCGGAATCTGGATACTAATAGTAAATATGCTCTTAATTACTATTGGTGAAATGTTTGGTTTTCCATTCACAAATGCAATAGCTATGACAAGTTCGCCTAAAGGTAAGGAAGGAGTTTATATGGCACTCTATACTGTTTCATTTTCTTTAGCGCATTTGCTCAGTGCAAAATTTGGTTTTATGTGGATAGAAAAATTCGGATTCTCATCCACATGGTATATAGTTGGAGGAATAGGCTTATTAGCCTGGTTGCTCTCTTTTAAGCTGAAAAGTTTAATGAAATCCTAATTTATTTATAATTATGCTGTCAAAGATTTTTTCTACTTCAATAATCATAATACTGATACTTCTTAATTCGTGCTCCAATAGCGAACGTCCGTTTAAGAAGATTAGCTCTTCGGCAAAATACCATTATGGCGATACTTTACCGGTTTCAGAATCGGTAGGATTTGAACTTAATGTGAACGGTGAAGCTGCTGAGGCAGACAGCTATATTATTGTTGACAGGAAGATGTTTAATATTGGGGTAAACAACCTGGAGTTTACTGCTGAAGGTGAGAATAAAAAAATAACACGTAAGGTTGTAGTATACCCGATTGAAGCACCTGTGGATTTGGATTATAGAATAATAAAGGAGTATCACCATAATCCGGATGTATTTACACAGGGCCTGGAATTGTTTTCAGGTAAGATATACGAAAGCGGCGGACAGTATAAAAAGTCGAAATTATTCAGGTATTCACTGGATATGCCGAATAAGAAGTTAGAATATAGTTTTGACGATGATGTTTTTGCAGAGGGATTAACTGTTTTGGGTAATAATCTTTATGTACTATCATGGAGGGAGCACCTGATTTTTAAGTTTAATCCTGAAAATTTAGAATTGATAAACAGAAAAAAAACACCAATAGATTTTGAAGGATGGGGCCTTACCAATAACGGGAAGCATCTTATTATATCCGATGGAAGTAATAGCCTGTTTTTTTTGAATCCGGATGATTATTCAATTAGTAAAATTCTTCAGGTTTATAATAATAGGGGAAAACTAAAATATTTAAATGAACTCGAACATGTAGATGATTTGATTCTTGCCAACAGTTTAGATAACTCTGTTGTTTATGGGATTGATGTAAATTCGGGTGAGAATTTGTATGAAATTGATTTTAAAAAACTGGCCGATATTCATAAAAGACAGGGTGTGTTGAATGGTATTGCCCGTTTAAAAAACGGTAATTTTCTTATTACCGGGAAAAACTGGGATAAGATGTATGAGGTGGAGATTGATTTTTAGTGATTTGGTTTTATATGCAGATATTTTTTGGCGCTATTTCCGGTTCTCCGCTATAGCTTTGTCCGGCATAGCAGTTCGAAAATAATATTTCGGGGTCTTCGCTAAGACTCAGCCGCCAAAATATTTTTCTCACATGCTATCCCAAACAAAGGCTGCCGCTGCTATCCTGGCGAATATATTGCGGAGCTTTGCACCCGGGCACTGATTAAATCACGATTTTCACACATACTTATTTTTTAAAGCCCCGGGCTTATAAAAATTGGGTGTGTGTGAATTGTGAAGATTGTTACTTTATATGCTTGTTTAATACCAGTTGTGATTTAAATTTACTGGAAAGAAAATTGGGTCTATGTCGTTTGTAGTGGGTGAGTTATTCTAAATTTCTTAAAATTAGCACATCGTCACCTTGAGCGGAGCTTGCGGAGTCGAAAGGTCTATTACGTTAAATAAGTATTACCTTTAGTCACTGTTGACATAGATGTTTTGTTCGCTGGCACTTTTATTTTTATTTGTTGCTCACAGCGATTGCGACTACGTTTCCGCCGCTTTGCTTTGGAAACTCCGCTCAACATGACGTAGATGAAAAATAATACTTACCCACTATATTTGACATAGCCCCAGAAAATTCAAGCATCTTGGCTCAGCCTAGACGGTTTAATTTTATTTTGAAGCTATGGGCAAAATAAAGCGATTTAATCCAGTAATTTTAATTTATAACCGGTATAAGAGCAATTTAACCTGAATTAAATGAACTAATATCTTTTATTAGAAAAACACACATCCCTAACCCCTCTCAAGAGGGGAAACATTACCCACTACAAACAACATAGAGCCCAAAAAAGTTAAATGCTT
>JBDLJM010000252.1 GCA_039714315.1 Bacteroidota bacterium
TTTCTTTTTCAACTAAGGCAAAAATCTCCTACTTTATTTTGCAGTAAATTTAAAGTGTAAATGGTATAAGCCTTTACTAATTACTATCTTTGCAACTTCTAACAAGTTAAAGCTTCACGAACTTCATCATTATAATTTAAGATATGAAGATCTAAACAGAGCCTGGCTTATATAAACAATCAACATGTCTTTTACATCCTTAGGTTTATCTCCGTCCTTAGTTAAAGCTTTGGCAGATAAAAAATTCAAACAGCCTTATCCTATACAGAAGCAAGCTATACCGGCAATTCTAAGAGAAAAAGATGTTTTAGGAATAGCAAAAACCGGTTCCGGTAAAACTGCGAGTTATGCATTACCAATCCTAATGAATACCAGGGTGGGTAAATCTTCGAAAAACAGACATGTAAGCAGCCTGATATTAGTACCAACACGCGAACTTTCGATACAGGTAAATGAAGTATTCCAGGCCTTCAGCTATGCATTACCTGACCGAATCAAGACTTTAGCGGTTTATGGAGGAGTCTCTGTCAATCCGCAAATGATGGCTTTACAAAATGTCAATATTTTGGTTGCCACTCCGGGGCGATTATTAGAATTGATAGAATCGAATGCAGTACATTTATCGAGTGTTGAAACTTTGGTTTTAGACGAAGCTGATAAGATGCTCAGTCTTGGTTTTAAGGATGAGATGAATCGTATTTTTGCTCTTCTACCAAAAAAACGCCAAAATTTATTGTTTTCGGCCACTTTAAGCGAAGATGTCAACAATATCAACCAAATATTGTTGCACAATCCATTAGTGATAAAAATTGAATCTGAAGAAGATAATATTGACCTAATTGATCAGTCGGCATATTTTGTTTCTGAAGAAAAAAAAGGGCCTTTATTGCGATATCTAATTAAGCAGGAAAATCTAAATCAGGTTTTAGTTTTTACCTCATCGGTTTACAAAGCAGACAACGTAGCCGATAAACTTCGTAAAAATGGAATTGATGCTAGCGCCATACACAGCAAAAAAAGCCAGACTGCACGTAAAGAAGCTCTAAGCCAGTTCAAATCAGGAAAATTAAAAGTATTAATTGCAACAGATCTGCTTTCGCGTGGTATTGACATAGAATTTTTACCTTATGTTATCAACTACGAATTACCCCGTTCTCCAAAAGATTATATTCACCGTATTGGTAGAACAGGAAGAGCTGAATCTCATGGAAAAGCAATATCATTTATTACTCCGGAAGATAAACATCATTTCAGAGTAATTCAGAAAAAAATGGGCAAATGGGTTACTATGATCGATTCTGATAATTTAGACTTATAGAATCGACAACGAAAACACATATCGCAAAATAATCCATATAGACATGGATGCATTTTTTGCTTCCGTTGAGCAGATGGACAATCCGGAATTGATGGGAAAACCGGTTGCTGTTGGCGGAGGAAGCGAGAGAGGTGTAGTTGCAGCTGCGAGCTATGAGGCTCGAAAATTTGGAGTCCGTTCGGCAATGGCAGGCAAACTGGCAAAGAAACTTTGTCCCGGAATTATTTTTGTAAAGTCGAGGCACGACAGATATCGCGAAATTTCGAAACAAATAAGGGAGATATTTCATCAATACACCGACTTAGTAGAACCTCTTTCGTTAGATGAAGCTTTTCTGGATGTAACAGAGAATAAAAAACAATTAAAATCGGCTACGTTAATTGCGGAGGAGATAAGAAGTAAGATAAAAAATGAGGTTGGTTTAACGGCTTCTGCCGGAATTTCCGTAAACAAATTTATTGCAAAAGTTGCATCGGATATGAATAAGCCTAACGGTCAGAAACTCATCCCGCCCAATGAAGTACTGCCCTTTTTGGAGCAACTTGATATAGACAGATTTTTTGGTGTTGGTAAGGTTACTGCTCAAAAAATGAAAAGTCACGGAATATTTAACGGAGCTGATCTGAAACAAAAATCATTAGAGGATTTAGTAGCCTGGTTTGGGAAATCGGGTAAACATTTCTATCATATTGTAAGAGCAGAAAACAATAATCCGGTAAGGCCAAACAGACTGAGGAAGTCCGTTGGTGCGGAGAGAACTTTTAGCGAAGACATTTCTGATGAAAAAGAATTAAAAACAAAACTCATTAAAATAGCCGATGAGGTTGAACAAAGATTAAACAGATCAACCCTTAAAGGCAAGACTGTTACCCTGAAATACAAATACCGCAATTTTGAGGTTCATACGCGTTCGCAAACAATCTTTTCTTTCATTTCGGATAAAAAAGATATTTTGCCTATAGTTATGGAGCTGTTTGAACAACAGGATTTTGAACTTCCTCTAAGGCTAATCGGAATAACGATATCGAACCTGAACAATCAGGTTAAAGAAATACCTAAAGAAGGTATTCAGTTAACTTTGGAGTTTTAGGATATTAGCTATGTTCTGTTTTTTAACCGCAGAGGAACGC
>JBDLJM010000253.1 GCA_039714315.1 Bacteroidota bacterium
GGCTGACCTTAGGAAGCCTCCAAAATGCCATTGTGAAATGCCTGAGGGCTGAGGACTATAACGGATAGCGGGAATTGGCGCATAAAAAAACGCGTAAGCCTTCCGGATTACACGTTTCGTTTAGATAGCGTCGGTGTCGCTCAAAGCGACGCCGACGCTTATAAGTTTACAATAAGATTAACCTACTGCAATCTGCTTCATATTTGTCATTGCTCCACGAAGAACTTCACCGAATTTTTTACCGATTACTATAACATCTACTCCTTACACGAAGTTGGCCAATAATGACTGCTCAGCATGATAGAACAGGTAAGTTCCGTACTCTGCAGTATCAGGAATAATACGGTTCATTTCGTAAAGTTTTTTACGGGAAATTGTGTTAGCTTTTAGCGGGAATATATTTATAACATCCTGATATATTTTACTATAAGTTAACATACGGAATGATTTATATGTAAATATAAATCCTAGATTTGGAAGATACCAACATTTAAAAAATCTATTTATGAGACTTATCAGACCCCTCGCATTATTGATATTTGTATCAATAATTTCTTGTGAAAAACATCAAGAAGCCAGTTCCCCAAACCAAAATAAGGAAATCTTATTAACCCCAACTGAAATAAATGAAGTCATCAACTCTTCTATTGAGCAGACTGGAGATTTTTCATGGAAAAATGCCAGTGACCAACTTCTGTGGAGTGCAGTTATGCATGGCGACAGTTTATTAACAGTTGGTTATGGAAATACTCCCAATGATATTATAAGAACAAATTTTGATTCTGAATTAAATCTAAAAAAAGGAATTATCAACAATGTTCTCGATGTAGAAAACAAAATTTTAAAGAAAAAGAAATCTACACAAGATATAAGTATTTATGAAGATGAAATTCTCACTATAGTTGATCTTAAAATTGTCAATCCGGAAAGCATATCCATGCTAAGAAAACAAAAAGGTATAAGATATTTAGAACCTTCCGGCTATGCATACAATGAATTTGAAAAAGGAAATAAAAAGAGTGATTCGGGGTGTAGTTATGATACATCTGTACTAAATACAGATGATTATAATACAATCGCCCCAAACTCAAAAGCTTCTTGGGTTCATTACGAACATAATATTCCTCAAGCATGGAATTATAGTACCGGATCAAATATCACAATCGGTCTTATTGATACAGGAGTTTCTCCCAACCAACCTCTATTAGGTTCTAATTTTAATGATGGATACTCTAGTGGAAGAAGTATAGAAAAATACGGAACGTTTGTTGACTCTTTTTGGTGGTGGGTAACAGATACTGACGGACCTAATGATCAATGTGGACACGGTACTAGTATGGCAGCTACAATTGCTTCTCCCAGAAATGATAATGGGATGCCGGTTGGAGTAGCATACAATTCTAATTTAGTTGCTTACAGAGCTACATCGGATGTTTTATTAGATGATTATCACGAAAAGAAAGGTGTTGCAGAAGCTCTTACGCAAATGGCCAATAGAAGTGATGTGAAGATAATATCTATGTCAATAGGAAATGCTTTTACTATTGACAGAATAAAAGATGCTGTAATATATGCATACAATAAAAATAAATTGATTTTTGCCGCCGGCGGAACATCTACAAACTATACTAATTGGTACGGGGTTATTTTTCCAGCATCTATGAGCGAAACTGTTGCTGTAACCGGTATTACGGATAGTGGAGACTACAGTGAGTGCGATGTTTGCCATAAAGGAGATCAAATAGATTTTACAATAGTTATGCAACGTCATAATAACAGCAGTAGAACCTCTCCAATTATTGGTTTTTACGATAATACAACTGATTATGTTGGAGGCTCGTCTGTAGCCACAGCTACAACAGCAGGTATAGCAGCTTTAGTTTGGGCAAAAAACCCATCGTGGAATAGAACTCAGATTTTAGATAAACTAAAACAATCAGCTGAATTTTATCCAAACAAACATTCTGATTTTGGTTATGGAAATATAGATGCATTAATTGCTGTTCAATAAAAACATATAATACCATTTACGTTTAAAATTTACTGTGAAATAAAGTAGAAGATTTTCACCTTATTTGAGAAAGAAAATTTTAGCATCTTGGCTCAGCCTAGACGGTTAAATTTTATTTTGAAGAGTAAGGTGAAAACATTCGTTTTATTAAGGTATATTTAATGCATAGATGGTATATCCTAAATGTTTTCGCCAAAGTTCTACCGTGAGCTTAAGGTCAAAATAATTTCTTGCTTCTAATTTTATACAATTGCGGGAAGTGAAATTATTGGACTAGTATCTACAGAAGTTTATATAAAGTGCTGCCCCCGATAGTAGTGGCAGCCCGGAAGAACAAAGGCTATTGAACAAGGTATTTTGGCGGCTGACCTTAGGAAGCCTCCAAAATGCCATTGTGAAATGCCTGAGGGCTGAGGACTATAACGGATAGCGGGA
>JBDLJM010000254.1 GCA_039714315.1 Bacteroidota bacterium
CCTGTACTTCCTATGGCGTGATCTATATTATAAAAACCGTTTTTTGTATATAAGTCTATGGCTTCTTTCATCTGGGGGAAGCTTTCGATATACATTTTTTTGAAACCAAATTCCTTGGCTGTTTTGATGCACATTTCTATCAAAGTTTTTCCAATTTTCATACCTCTTGCTTCTTTTTTTAGATACATTCTTTGAAGCTCACAGTAGTCAATATTATCCTGGTTGGGTATTTTTTTTACCCCGCAACCGCCAACAATTTCATTATCAATAAGAGCAATATAATACACCGAGCGTTCTTCCCTGTATTCTTCATACATACTGAAACATGAAGGGTCGCCCAACATACTTCCACCCTCAACGGCATTATATTCAATCAAAACCTTCTCCATTACTTCTCCAAGTACCTGATTGTCTTCTTTGAGTATTTTTCGGTATTCTATCAATTTTTCTGTTAGTTGAATATATTACAAATATACTTTTTTAGCATAATATTTAATTGTTAAGCGCCGGATTTATTTATATTTGAACCCTTAAGTTTAAGTATACAAAAGTTGAATTTCGAAAAATTTGTAGCACAGAAATTAGTTAAAAACTCTTCCGGTAAAGGGAGTGTTTCAGGGCCTATAATAAAAATAGCCATAGGAGCAATCGCTTTGGGTATAGCTATTATGATTATTACTGTTGCTACAGGAACCGGGCTTCAGTTAAAGGTTAGGGAACGATTGTCAGGCTTAGCCGGCCATATTCAGGTTAACAGTTTCGAAAACAGTTACAATTATATCACAAAGCCAATTAGTAAAAACCAGAATTTCTATCCACATTTTGAAGGGATTCCCGAAATAAAGCACATTCAGGTTTATGCCAATAAACCCGGTATAATAAGAACTGAAGGTGACTTTGAAGGAATTGTAATGAAGGGAGTTTCTACCGATTACGACTGGGATTTTTATCGAGAAAGTTTAGTTGATGGAAGTGTTCCTGATTATTCCGGCAAAAAAATGAGTTCTTCTGCTCTAATGTCGCAAACAATTGCTGATGGACTGAAACTTAAAGTAGGGGATAAGTTCAATATATTTTTTCTTGAAGAGGGAAATAAACCTCCAAAGGTTAGAAGATTGACTATTTCCGGTATTTTTAATACAGGATTGAAAGATTTTGATCAAAATTTTATTATTAGTGATATCAGACAAATTCAACGCTTAAATAAGTGGGATGAAAATACTGTAGGTGGTTTTGAGATGATCTTAGATGATTTTGATAACCTCGACAAAGTGATTCCGGAGGTTTATCACAATATTGGTTTCGATCTTAATGCAGTTTCTATTAAAGAAACTAACAGATATATTCTGGAGTGGCTTAATCTTTTCGATCTGAATATAGCTGTAATACTATTTATTATGTTGATGGTTGCAGGAATAAATATGATCACGGCACTTCTGATTTTAATACTTGAAAGAACACAAATGATAGGGATTCTTAAAGCTCTTGGCAGTAATAACTGGAGTGTTAGAAAGATATTTCTTCATCATGCACAGTATCTTATTGTGAGAGGCTTATTAATTGGAAATATCTTGGGGATAGGCCTGATGTATGCTCAAAAATTCTTCGAAATAATTAAACTGGATCCCACCACATATTATGTTAGAGTAGCACCGGTAAATGTAAATTTATGGCACATATTAATTCTTAATATCGGGACTCTTTTATTGGTATTGTTGATGTTGATTATACCTTCGTATCTAGTAACTAAAATAACTCCTGTTAAGGCTATTAAGTTTGATTAAGGTACTTTTTGGTCAATGTTAATGGGTGGCATTTATTACATAATGAATTAATACAAACCATCTTAGCGCTCTTTGCTTTTTTTCCTTTGCGCTTTGGGTGAAAATATTTTGAATTTCATAAAAGAGACACTCTTGATATGAACTCCCAAAAGTCCGGGACCTAACTGATTATGTACTTTAAATGCAGCATTTAAAACAAATTTTGCTAATTGATTTTCTGTGTAGTACATAGTTGCCTAGTTTAAGTTGTAAAATTACACAGTGGTAAGGGATCAGTTCCTTAAACTGGGGAGAAAAATGTATAGTCATAAATATTAGCAAATAAAATAGTCCCTAATATTTTGATGTTTTATAAGCTTAGCGTAAACAAACTAAGAAAAGCTTATACATTGCTTTGCTATTAAATTTAACTTCATGTCCTCAAGCCGGACGGGCTTTTCATTTTTTTCCATTGATGAAAAAAACGAAACAAAAAAAATCTAGTACTTATTCGTGAATTATTGTTTTCCAAAAGAACTCATGAATCGCTTCGCTTATTTCCTCAAGGTGATTTGTTCGCTCGTTCCTCACTCTCAACCGTTGCCAGCTTTCTTTCTCCATGCTATGTTTCGCAAAAAAGCGAAACGCAATTATTCACATTAATAATTTTATATTTAGGAGT
>JBDLJM010000255.1 GCA_039714315.1 Bacteroidota bacterium
AATGACTCTAGTTTTTGCAGGTATTTTTTTGGTGTGGATCCTTTGACCGGAATAAGCGATATTAAATACCCTGCTTTTTCTTCAAATTCAGAAAACTTACTCTCGGGCATACCTCTTTCAAGCACCAGAGAAATAGCCTTCTTCAGGCTTTCAATCTTATACTTTTTATACTCCTCTTCGGAGTAATCCTTGCTAAGACTATCAATATCTTCAAGAAGCTTACCTCTTATACCGCTATTGTCAAAATTCATATTTTAAATTATTTCTTTCTTAGGCTGAATATAATATTATTTAGGAAAAAGTACATCATATTACTTAATCCTTTACAAGTATTACTTTTCACTGCAATATTTACTTGTCTCATAAATAAAATGCATTATTTATTACATGCCATGTAAGTAATACTTAGCTTTTTGATTACATTATGTAATTACATTTTTTTAACGCAAATCATTAAACACCTAACAGTATGCGCATTACATTATTTAATTTATAATAAGTCATTTTTTGTTTCCATCTCACAAACAAAAGCTATATCTATGTATACCCATTATGCAAATCGCATATTATTAAGTAACTAATATTAATTAAAAATTAACTAATCTAAATTATGAAAAAAATCTTGTTATTATTTACAATTTTCACATTGTCAATACATTCCAATGCACAGGATGTGAAGATTAAAAAAGACAACATTCTGGTTGACAAAGTAAAAATCGGGTCAATAGAAAAAAAAGGAAATTGGCTCATGGGAACTACTTATTACGTAAAAAACAATAATGGTGATCGGGTGTTCACGTTTTCTAAAAAATATGCAAATTCTGTCTTGTACCCCGAGCTTATTAAATATGGATTTGATGCTCTAATATTTGAAGATAATTCTTTCATTGCTATTTCAGATGAAAAATATTCGCAAGATGATGAGGAAATTGCTGAATATATTGTTAAATATGGTCTGCTTGACGAAAAAGGGGTAAACAAAGAGTCTGTCCTGAAACTAATTTCAAATTCGGATACTGTTACCGGTTCAATTAAATCTACTTTAGAAAAAGAATCTGTACTTCGTAAGGATATAGATTTTCAAGTTGCCCGGGTAAGCAAAAATTATGCAGTTTTTATTCATAAAACTAATAAATACAATGACCAGAAATTAGTATATGATATTTATCAATTTGATAGTTTGGAAAATGATCATAATGATAAAACACTTATAGGTTATGCCGAACAAAAACAAGATAGTGAAGGCAAGTCTTCTTACACATTATTTAACTCTAAGGGAGTTCCTTTAGCGTATTTCACTTCCGGACTTAACGGATCCAGGTATTTTCATTTCAAACCCGGAAAAGAGGTTAAAAGATTTGGGATCAACAGTAACTCCAGTGCTGAGGTAGCAATAGAAACTATGGCACTAGACCTTATAAGATACGATAACCTATAATTATTTTAAGAAAAAACATATAATCATGAATAAAGTATTATTAGTATTCATGGCATTTTTTATGATGTCAATTAGCTCGAATGCCCAGGAAATAAAAGTAAAAAAAGGAAATATACTTGTAGATAAAGTTAAAATAGGATCCTTAGAAAAAGGAGGAAGTATGTTGCTTAGGTCTTATGCCGTTAAAGATAATAATGATAGCACTGTATTTGTTTTAAAGAAAGACATGGCAAATTCATTATTGTATGCCGATGATAAGACTTATGTATATTATTCAGTAACATTTAGCGATGGAAGAAAAATAGGTATAGAGGATGATAAATTCGTTGCCAAAAAAGATAAAGTAGCGAAGTATTTAGTCGACAATAAATTATTGGACGAAAATGGAGTAAATCAAAGTTCTATTGATGAGTTGATTTCAAAATCAGATACCGTTAAAAAATCGGTAAATGAAATCCTAAAACAAGAACTCCAAACTCTAAGCAATAAAGATTACATTGTAGCAAGACCAAGTATAGACTACCCTATCTATATAGAAGCAGAAAAAATGAACCCGGATAATAGTGTAATTTCAGGGTTTTCCACAAAATCATATAAGTATAACATTTTCCAATTAAGGAATGATAAAAACGATGTAAGAGATAAAGTTTATATTGGATATGCCTATAGAGAATATAACGATGATGGTTTTGGAGACAAAAATTATATTATCTATAATTCAAAAGATGTACCTCTTGCTAAATGGTCACCTCCATTTAGATATGTTGAATACGGGCCTAAGAAAAAGAAGGATAAGAGTGTTTTAGAAAGCGAAAAAAATGCAAAAACAATCGTTACTATAATGGCAACATCTTTAATAAAAGAGCATAAGCTTTAAC
>JBDLJM010000256.1 GCA_039714315.1 Bacteroidota bacterium
GTCAACTTTACCCCCTCATCCAATTGATTATTCATTAATGAGAAATAAATGCAGTAAACCATAGATTGAATCGGTCCAACCAAACGCTTTATATAATTTTCTCCCCAAAAATATGACTTGACCCAAAAAACTCGTATTTATACACTACTCCCCTATCTTTCAGATACAAAAATACTTTTGCGAGCAAACCATCAACATCACCGATCAACTCGGGTGGCAAAATACCTTTTCTTGTAATCGCATCATCGAGCAACAAATTTGCTACAGCTGTAACCGTATATCCGGTTGTTCTTGCCATAGATGATGTATTGGTTTCCCGGTTATATTCATCATATAAATTGTATACATGCTTAACTTCTTTTCCTCTTTCTTCACCTTCAACTTCTATTCTCATAATCGTAAATTCCTCCTCCTTTTCGTCGAGTTTCCACGCTTTTACTAATATACTGGAAGTTACTTCCAAAGGTGTGAATTCACCACCGTTAACCTTTACCTTTTCCGTACTGAAAAAACCACCTTCCTTCAACGATTTAATCAGGTCAATATGACCGGGATAGCGAAGTGTTTTTTCTTTCATATTCGGAATGTGCGACATTGTTTTAACCAACGACCGCAATCCATCCGTATTAAATGCCTCTAAAGTTCCTACCTCTTCAAAATCTACAAACTCAGCATCAGAAAGTGCTTCTCTCTCTACTTCTACTCCGTTTTCGATATACCTTGCCGGACGTGTGTATTCTTCAATTACGTCAACAGGCGAAAATGGTGCCTTATATTCAAATGGTTTACAACGTTTTTTCGGCAATCCCCCTACCAGGCACAAAAACTTATCTACTTTAATTGTCGAATTGTAATACCCTAAAATCATATTACCAATTCCCGGAGCCACACCACAATCAACAATGGCACTGACATTATTTATTTTGGCGAGTTCATCGAGTTCAAATGCATCTTCAGAAAAGAAAGAAATATCGACAACATCTTTTTTTGCTTCGATAATTGTCTTCAGTGTTTCGAATCCGAGAAACCCCGGAACGGCACAAATTACAAGATCAAAAGGGCTTAAAAACTCCTTTAAGGATTCTTTATCCCTTACGTCTATCTGCTCTACTTTTATCCTGTCACTTTTTAACTTATCCAGGGCCTCCTTATTGTAATCGGCAACTGTTACCAAATACTTTTCAGACATATCTACAGCTATGGCACTCCCAACCATTCCGGCTCCGATTACTCCAATTAATTTAGTTCCCATATCAATAAATTTTTATTATTAACGAACTTCTAAGTTAGCAATTACCACCGATAAACACCTCAAAATCAACACTTATTGTTTTGTTTTACAAAAAATAATGAAATTATAAATTATCTGCTCCATTTATTATCTTTATAGTTCATCCCGCAATATATTAGTAGCTGATATACTATGAGAAGGTAAGAGTTATATGACCGTGCTCAGCTTTTAGGGATGAAACATATTTAAGATATTTGCAGCAGTAAAAATCATAACAAAAGGGAAAATTATGAAAAAGTTAATTTTAGGATTGTTTCTGGGAGCAGCTATGCTTTCTTCCTGCGACAAAAATGAGGAAAAGGCAACACTTAACGTTCGTTTAACAGATGCTCCGGCAGCATATGAAGAAGTGATAATAAATGTTACTGATGTAAAAATTAATGTTTCGGCCGAAGATGAAAGCGGATGGCAGTCGATGGAAAATGTAAGTACAGGTGAATATAATCTATTGGATTTCACAAACGGATTAGACACACTGTTGGCTTCGCAAGAGTTACCTGCAGGAAAAATTTCGCAGATGCGTCTTATTTTGGGTGATGGCAATAAAGTTAAAATCGACGGAGAATATTTCGACCTGGATACTCCATCATCGCAACAGTCGGGTTTAAAATTCAATATCCATGCCGATTTAGCTGAAGGAGTTGTTTACAACCTGTGGATAGATTTTGATGCAAAACGTTCGATTGTAGAAAAAGGCAATGGTGGCTATTCTCTAAAACCGGTTATCCGTACTTTTACTGAAGCAACTTCGGGTGCTATAAAAGGAATAGTTAGCCCTGTAGAAGCACAAGCTTACATTATGGCCATTTCTGCATCACAGGACACATTAGGTACCTATGCCGATACAGAATCAGGCGAATTCCTGATCAGAGGTAGCGAAGAAGGAGTATATTCTGTAGAATTCGTACCTGTTGATGGTTTTGAAGAAAAAACAATAAATGATGTATTGGTAGTTACGGGTGAAGTTACTGATATGGGTACAATCGATATTGAAGAAGAAGTGGAAG
>JBDLJM010000257.1 GCA_039714315.1 Bacteroidota bacterium
TACACTACTGCCTTCCTTTCTTTAAAGGATATCTCATATTGTAATTTACAGAAATTTTTCCTTTCGAAATATTCGTAAGCTTGCCTTTTAGCAATCTTTTTTTCAACCCCGACAATTTATCTGTAAATAATACTCCTTCAATATGATCGTACTCATGTTGTATTACTCTTGAGGCTATTCCGCTTATTTCATCACGGTGAAACTCCCAATTTTCATCATAATACTCAATTACAATTGTTTCCGGACGAAATACATCTTCGTGAACATCTGGAATAGTAAGACACCCTTCGTTAAAGCCCCATTCTTCACCGGAAGTTTCAACTATTTGAGCATTAATAAAAACCTTTTTATAATCCTTAAGCTTCTCATAATCTTCTTCGTCTTCCTCAGCAAACGGACTTGCATCAACCACAAACAATCTTATTGCACGCCCAATTTGAGGTGCTGCCAGACCTACTCCGCTAGCATTGTACATCGTATCGTACATATTTTTGATAAGTTCATCCAATTTTGGATAATCTTTATCAATCTCAACTCCCTCTTTTCTTAAAACCGGGTCGCCATAAGCTACAATCGGTAATATCATATTCTAAAAAAATAACATTAATTCTATTTACTCTTCTGTGTTCTTAAAAACCCTTACTGTCGAGATATGACTGCAAAATAATAGTTGCACTTATCTTATCTATCAGACCCTTGTTTCGTCTTGCTTTCTTACCAATACCACTGTCGATCATTGTTTGGAATGCCATTTTCGACGTATAACGTTCATCAAATCGTTTAATAACAACATCAGGGAATTTTTTCTCTAATTCTTCAATAAACATCTTTATTTCTCTCTCGCTTTCAGAGGGAGTACCATCTTTCTGCTTCGGCTCACCAATAATAATTTCATCGACTTGCTCTCTCCCCAGATACTCATCCAAAAAAACGAATACCTTCTCATTTTCAACAGTTTCAAGAGCTGATGCAATTATTTGAAGCGGATCGGTTTCTGCTAAACCTATCCTTTTTGTCCCAAAATCTATTGCTAGTAATCGTCCCATATATGCTTTTAAAAAACAGTCCGCAAAATTACTTCTTTTTTTTCTAAAAGATCAATATTACGCATATAAATTAGTCAAACTCAAATATACTATTGATAAAGTCGCAATACAAACCTGCCTCCCGGATGGTAAATGACTGAAAACAGCATAAACATACTAAATGTTATAAATACAACATATTGTATGTTTTTCATTAATATATACTTCTTTACATTACATAATAAAAACAATTTATATTTTTACCACATAATAAATTAACACACAGATTAATTTTACGCACACATGACGGAATTACGAAACATTATTGAGCAGGCTTGGGAGGATAAGTCGTTATTGGAAAACAAGGAAACACAAAATGCTATAAGGTCACTAATAGAAAAGTTAGACAATGGCGAAATTAGAGTTGCAGAACCAACTGAGAATGGCTGGCAGGTAAATGAATGGGTAAAAAAAGGAGTTGTATTGTACTTCCCGATACAAAAAATGGAGACTATCGAGGCAGGTCCTTTGGAGTTTCACGACAAAATTCCGCTAAAGAAAAACTACAAAGAAAAAGGTGTGAGGGTTGTTCCCCATGCCGTTGCCAGACATGGAGCATATTTATCATCGGGGACAATATTAATGCCGTCGTACGTAAACATAGGTGCATATGTAGACGAAGGCACTATGGTAGACACATGGGCAACTGTAGGTTCCTGTGCTCAAATCGGTAAAAACGTTCACTTAAGCGGTGGAGTTGGAATTGGTGGAGTTTTAGAGCCGTTGCAAGCTGCGCCGGTAATTATTGAAGATAATGCATTTATCGGATCGAGATGTATTGTGGTTGAAGGTGTTAAAGTTGGAAAAGAGGCTGTACTGGGAGCAAACGTAGTACTTACAGCTTCTACAAAAATAATAGACGTTACAGGTGATGAAGCAATTGAAACTAAGGGAGAAGTTCCTCCACGATCAGTTGTGATTCCGGGATCATACACCAAGAAGTTTAAGGCAGGTGAGTATCAGGTACCATGTGCTCTTATTATCGGTAAGAGAAAAGAAAGCACTAATAAGAAAACTTCTTTAAACAATGCTCTTAGGGATTATGGTGTTTCTGTGTAATGAAGACAGGAGACTGAAGACTGAAGA
>JBDLJM010000258.1 GCA_039714315.1 Bacteroidota bacterium
CCGTTATAAAACAGGGCATTCATTGGTATTTCCTGTTTGTCAATTCCAGCACCTTTCCAACTAAGCTTAAGTGCTTTTCCGCCACCTGCCTGAAAATATTTTATTTTAATTTTGTGATAACCTTCATAAAGAGCCAAGCTACCTGATAATTCTTTTGCAATATGGTAACTATCGTTCTCTATAACCTGTTTCTCATCAATAATAAGAGTGCTACCATCATTTGATTCGAGGTAAAAAGTATAAATACCTTTTTTCGGTACTTTTAAATAAGCTTCAAAAACAAATGCGAAATACCCATCTCTTTTTCTACCATCAATAGAAACTTTAGGGCATATTCCACTTTCTACAGGTTTAAATTCTTCTATCTGTTCAACGCTGTGATATGCGGCTTCGTAATAATTATATTTGACACCTTTTTTTATGTTTTTTGGTTGAGCTACTCTATTGAAATCAGCTTTTTGAAAATCACCAACAACAACTATACTCGGCTTAAAGCCATCTTTATAAGCTCTAAATTTAATTGAGGTGCTCTTATTAATATTAACAGGCTTTTTATATTCAGACGAATTTATATTTGGAGTACTTCCATCTGTTGTATAAAATATTTGTGCATTCTGATCATCACATTTCAATTCTACTTTAGTGTTTTCTCTAAATAACTCATCCCCTAAATTTATATATGGTACAGAAACAACCCTTTCTCCGTTAACAGTTGGCGGATAACCACTTTCTGCGGAAGCCCAACTCTCATTAGGTGTATTTCCCATCACAAAAAGTAATTCTCCTCCATTCATAATATCAGCATGATTAAGGTATGATTTATTATACACCTTACCATTTAATTCAAGCGATTGTATATATATGTTTTCAGGCGATTGATTTTGTGCTATAACCTTAAATTTCTTTCCATTTTCGAGGTTAATTACTGCTTTATCAACAAGCGGGCTACCAATAACATACATTTCCTGTCCGGGATTGAAAGGATAAAAGCCCATAGCACTAAACATGTACCATGCACTCATTTGTCCGCAATCTTCATTACCTGTTAAACCATCAGGAATATCGCTGTAATGCTCCTGAAGAATTTTTCTGACTATTCGCTGACTCTTCCACGGTTTACCAACATAATTGTACAAATAAGGCATATGATGATCAGGTTCGTTTCCGTGAACATATTGTCCTATAACTCCTCCATGATCATAGCTATTATCAGGATTTTCCAAAGTAAAAAAATCATCAAGCCACAAATCAAATTTACTTTCTCCTCCGCTAAGTTCAATTAATCCCTTTGTATCGTGTGGAACAAAAGTATATTGAAAAGCATTCCCTTCGCTATAGTTCGAATTCACATAAGGATTAAAAGGCTTAAACCATGTGCGGTCGGAATATTTACCCCTCATCAATTTTGTTTCGGAATCGAATACATTTTTATAAAATTGAGCACGGGCATTGAAATATTCATAATCGTCTTTCTTTCCAAGTTTTTCTGCAAGTGTTGCAACACACCAATCATTATAAGAATATTCAAGTGTTTTTGATACCGATTCGCCTTCCAAATCACAAGGAATATATCCGAGATTTTTATAATAATTCAGACCATAATCGTTTGACATCATGGTATTTTTCATCGCTTCGTAAGCCTGTTCAACATCAAAATCATCTATCCCTTTTATATATGCGTCTGTTATTACCGAAGTTGCATGATACCCCAACATTCCATCGTAAGTACTACCTGTTAAAGGCCATTGTGGCAATCGCCCCCTTCCTTCATAAAGCTTTATCATAGATTTTATAAAATCGACAGAACGTTTTTGATCGATAATTGTAAACAACGGATGCCACGCTCTAAAAGTATCCCATAAAGACAAAGCTGTGTAATAAGTAAAGTCATCAGATTGGTAAATATTATTTTCAGCTCCAACGTATCTACCATCGGCATCCATAAAAATCTGTGGAGCTAAGCAGGAGTGATACATAGAGGTATAAAAGATCCTTTTTATTTCTTTACTTGATGATTCAATTTCAATCTTACTGAGTTCCTTTTCCCAAATATCTTCGGCATTTTTTACAACTCCGTCGAAATCCCAATTATCAATCTCAGCTTTCAGGTTTTTTCTAGCTCCTTCCATATCAACAGCTGAAATTCCTACTC
>JBDLJM010000259.1 GCA_039714315.1 Bacteroidota bacterium
ATAGTAAGATTTTGGGTTAGTTTGATAAAAGGTTTATCCGTTACGGGTAAACCTTTTTTATTTCATATAATTTATTCTATATCATTTCATTATCTATGACAACCTTTTTTTACCGTCAAGGTATCGCAAAGTTATGCGCAATTGGGCAGTGCCTCGGTTTAGCCGCTGATTGGAGTTTTTGCAAAAAAACAAAGTACAATAGAGAACTTTGTTTAAAAAATCTCACTTTTTCATTGTAGTATAGGTCATATAAAACCTGATATTCATAAATTTGAACACTGTTTTTAACAGCAGCAAACTAAATATAGATCCATGTCGGTAGAGAAAATATATTCAGATAACATTAACCAACTTAAAGAAGAATTATCAGATCTTAAAAAAAGATCAAATATCTGGTCATATATCAGGATAATTGTATTCATTGGGGGCTTCACAGTTATTACAATTCTCTCAGGCAAATTAGATGTAGAGTATTTAATTCTCACTACTGTCTTAATTTTTATTTTACTGATCCTTTCTGTTTTACGACATCTAAATATTTCACATAAAATAGACAGTACAAAAAAACTTATTCTGATTAACTCAAACGAGATTAATGTAATAAACCAAAAAGCTAATATATACTCATCCGGCAAGAGCTTTGCAGTAGAATTCTCCGAAATATCAAACGATTTGGATCTGTTTGGCAGTAACTCAGTTTTTCACATGATAAACAGGGCTTCTACTTACTTTGGAAATAACATTCTTAAAAACTTCTTCACTAATTTCACCCAAGCGGAACAAATAACTGAAAGACAAAAAGCCGTTTCCGAATTGTCTGACAAACAGGAATGGAGACAATCATTTCAAAAAGAGTTAATCGATATTTCACCTGAAAATGCTTATAGAAAGTTAACTGACTTTGTTGAATCAAAATCATTTATTGAAAATAATAATGCCAGGTTCAACATCTATTTATTCCAAAATATTGTAGTGCTAAGCATATTTATTGCCTCATTATTTTTCTTTTCGAAATACAGCTTTTTATTATTCATGATCATTTTTATGGTCAATTCGGCTATAAGTTTGAGATACTATAAAAGGACTAATGAAATTCATCAAATGGTTTCCGATAATGCTAAAGATCTGTTTGCTTTTTCAAAAGCTTTAGACCTGTTGGAAAAGCAAAACTGGGAATCGGATCTTCTGAAAAGTTTAGTAAAAGAAAATGACCTTTTTTCTGTTCAAATATTAAACCTTAAAAAACTTATTCAACTATTCGACTACAGACTAAATATGGTAGTAGGTACGATTCTGAATATATTTCTACTATGGGATTTTAGAATTATTAAAAAGCTCGATATATGGAAAAGAAGTAATACCGACATAGAGAAACACCTTAAAATTATTGGAGAATTTGAAGCTCTGAATAGTTTTGCCACTCTTAAATATAACAATCCCGGCTTGTGTTATGCCAAAATATCAGATAAAGAATTTGAGCTAAATGCTTCAAATATGTTCCATCCTCTAATTGCTAAAAACGAAGTTATTTCCAATTCCTACGATTTTAGCGGTACATCGAGGTTAGATATTATCACCGGACCAAATATGTCGGGTAAAAGTACATTCCTGCGTTCAGTAGCCATAAATATGATACTGGCAGGTGCAGGCTCTGTAGTTTTTGCCGATAAGTTTGTTTTTACGCCTTCTAAGGTGCTGACATATCTTCATATTACAGATTCTATAAAAGATAAAATATCAACCTTTAGAGCAGAAATAATCAAACTAAAGTCTATTCTCGAGCAAATAAAATCATCGGATGTACCGACATTTTTTATTTTAGACGAGATTCTAAGAGGAACTAACTCCCATTCAAAATTTAAGGGGTCGGTGGCTATAGTAAAACGTTTACTGGAGCTGAAATCAAGTGGAATAATAGCTACGCACGACGTGAAACTCGGCGAAATGGAAGAGGATTATAGAGATCATATCAGAAACTTTTCTTTCGACTTTATTGTTGATAAAAATGATGAACTGGTTTATGATTACAAGCTCAAAAAAGGTATAAATACTAAGGTAAATGCGGAGATAGTACTGAAGGAACTGGGTTTGGTTTTGTAGACGGAAGTTGGGA
>JBDLJM010000260.1 GCA_039714315.1 Bacteroidota bacterium
CTTCTTCTTTTTTAACAGGAACTTCTTTTACTTCTTCTTCTTTAACAGGAACTTCTTTTAATTCTTCTCCTTTATTACTTACTTCCTTAGGCACTTGAATTGTATCTGCTTCTTTATTGAGTTCAATTTCATTAACGCTTTCTTCTAAGCTATCTGTTTTATTCGGCTGCACCTCCCGTTTAAGTCCTTTTCTGTTCCATTCTTTAACCTGAAACTCTCTCTCAAATATATCTCTAACTTCACTCTCTTCTCCCGTAGATTCAACTTCCTTCTTAACTACCTCCTGTACTTCCACCTTGTAAACTAAGGGCGTATTTGATACAATCTTCTTTTCATCTCCATGAAAACCATAGGCCTGATGAGAAGGAAAAATAAAAGTTGCGCTGGCTCCCTGACTCATCAGTTTTAACCCTTCATGCATCCCTTTAATTTCTTCCTGATGGTCGACAGACAATATTTTTTCCTCCATGGGGTAAATCACCTTCCCTTCCAAACTTTCTACAATAAATGTATACTTAACCTTATCGCCTGATTTTATCAATGAATCTACATTATTACTGATATAATAAAGAAAACCATAATGTGATCTCTCAAACTTTTCATCATGATTTTCGAGATATTCCCTGAAATGAATCTCTTCTTTTTGGTTGATTTTCTTTGCCAGTTCAATAGACCCTTTATAATCAACACCTGAACTAACACTCACAGGATAGCGAGGCTCACGATCGCTACATGAATAAAGAAACAGAACTACTAAAGAAAGAGAAAATATTAATTCAATTTTACTTCTAGTCATTGGAATTCAAAATTTTGTCCTTATTTGATTTTACAACATCTCTAAAAATTTCCACAACTTTTCCGATTGGCAAATCAAGCCTGCCTCCGGCAGCATTTATATGCCCCCCACCGTTAAAATGATCTCTAGAAAGCTGGTTTACCGAAAATTCACCTTTGGATCTCAAACTAACTTTGACAAAGTCATTCTCCAAATCTTCAATAAAAATTGCGGCAAGGTTCATACCTTCAACCGAAAGGGCCATATTTACAAAACCTTCTGTATCTCCTTTTTGAAAATTGTGCTCTCGAAGCTCCTTCCTTGTCATAGTTATATAAGCAGACTTGTAATCAGGTAAAACCACCAGGTTATTAAGAGCAACACCCATCAATTTCATTCTAGCCATAGTATTACCATCATAAATATTATTATGAATCTTGTGGTTGACTGCTCCTTTGTCAATTAAATCGGCAGTAATACGATGAGTAGTTGATGTTGTTGAAGCAAAACGGAATGAACCAGTATCAGTTAAAATTCCGGTATATAAACATGTTGCAATATCGGCATCAATTTTATCTACATCTTCTAAATTTTCCAGAAAATGATAAACCATCTGGGCTGTTGCACAAATAGCTGTATCGGAATATGTAAAATCAGGAAAACTGTCAGGTTGCTGGTGATGGTCAATCATTATTTTCACCGCATCAGAATTATCTACATATGGTTTTATTTCTTCTACCCTATCTAGAGTATTGAAATCCATAAAGAAAATAACTTCTGCCTGACTAATAAGATCGATTTTACTCTGCTCATTTTCATCGAAAATTTCAACTGTTTCATTACCCGGCAGCCATTGTAAAAATTTCGGATAAGGTGTTGGCGACAAAACGGTTGGGTTATGTCCTCCGTTTTTTAAATAGTTATACAATCCCAAACTACTTCCCATAGCATCACCATCAGGGTTTTTATGAGGAATTATCACAATCTTTTTTGGTTGTGACAGAATTTTTTTCACTTCTAAAAAATCACTTTTTGTCATAGAGAGCGAAAATAACAATAATGTTTTAATGAGCGAATGATTTAATGACTTAATGTGTTAATGAGTTAATGATTCAATGATAAAATGCTATTATGAACCAATTGCTTAAATCAAGTTCTAATTTCACAATAAAATGAAAAGTTCGGGATGAAAAGCTCTTTTATTTTAAAGGTGTTCGCTAAAATAATTTTCACTAAGCATCAAAAATATAAAATTATGCCATCGAAGTAAGTTTCCAATATTTCATAAAAGTTCAGGGCAAAAAAAATCCCCAATCAAATAAATGATTGAGGAT
>JBDLJM010000261.1 GCA_039714315.1 Bacteroidota bacterium
CTTTCAGCCAATACTAAATTAAGGACAGTTTAGATTAGTGAGAGGTGTAGACTAACTAACATGCTTCTGCAGAATCTTTCAATGCCAAAATTAAAGAGTATAGAAGGCAATTTAGAGGAGTGAAAGATATCCTATTTTCTTGTTGAGATTATGTAAACTTTATACCTGATTTTTTAAGATCCCCAGAAAATGGACTTGATCCGTTTTTTTTGTCTTGTTGCTAACGGCAGTCTGTCTAATAACCTTTTTGCAACGCCTGAGAATTGCATATTCGAATTGTTGCAAAGACAGGTACCCAAATAATGAATACTACAAACTTGGTTTTTAGACAGTCTGACGGCTTATACCACAATAAAATATAACTTTATCCGGGATGAATTATGTGGATATAAGTATATTTTCGTTTTGTTTATCTCTTAAGTGTTTTTATAATTACATCAAACTTCGAGAAGTTTTATAAAATAATTAATGATACCGCTTATGCATTATATTTTCACATTATATTATTGCTTAATAAACCAACATCCGCGGTTCAGTGTACTCCATCATTGCGTACTTTAGTCCCTCACGGCCTAAACCTGAATCTTTTACTCCTCCATAGGGCATGGAATCTATCCTGAAGCCCGGAATATCATTTATTACAACTGCACCAACTTCCAGTTCGTTGTGAGCTGTTTTTATGTTTTCAAAATTGTTAGTGAAAACAGATGCCTGTAATCCAAATCTGGAGTCGTTTACAAAATCGATGGCTTCCCCGAAGTTTTTAAATTCCTCTACAATTGCGATAGGAGCGAAGGCCTCTTCTGAATTTACCTTCATAGCTGTGTTTGTATTTGTCAGAATAGTGTTTTCGTAGATATTGTGTTCTTCAGAAAATATTTTTCCTCCCAACATTATTTTGGCTCCCTGGTCTTTGGCTTCATTTACCCATGATGATATTTGCTCCAGGTGAATACCGGAAATCATTGGTCCGTTGTGATTACCCAAAATATTTGGATCTCCCGAATTTATCTTTTGAGATTCCGTAATAAATTCGTTCATGAAATCATTATATATATTTGAATGAACATAAATTCTCTGGGTAGAGATACATATTTGTCCGGCATATAAGAACGATCCTATAGCGAGCATTCTTGCGGCTTTCTTCCAATCTGAATTTTCGTCAACTATCGAAGCTGCATTTCCTCCCAGTTCGAGTTGTACTTTCTTTTTACCTGCTATATTTTTCAGTTTCCAACCTATTTCCGGACTTCCAGTAAAGCTCAGTAGTTTTATTCTATCATCGGTAACTAATTTTTGTGATTGTGGGATGTCGGCAATAAGTATATTCACACTCCCTTTGGGCATTCCAATTTTTTCGACTAAAGCAGCAAATGCTAATGCCGTGAGAGGTGACTGTGGAGCCGGTTTTAAAATTATAGGATTACCTGTAGCTATAGCAGGAGCTATTTTGTGTAATGCAAGATTTAAGGGGAAGTTAAACGGAGAAATTGCAGTAATTGGTCCAATTGCTACACGTTTTGTAAAAGCAGTTTTTCCTGAGCCATTATTGTAATCTATCGGAACTGTTTCGCCTGAAAAAGTATAGGCTTCTCTCGAAGCTGTTTCAAGAGTGTCTAAACAGCGTTGAATTTCCATTTTTGCATATCCCCGTGGTTTCCCGGCCTCGGCAATTATCAAATCGATAAATTTGTCTTCGTTATTTTTTAGTTCTTTATGAAGTTCATCCAGAAATTTGATTCGTTCACCTGTTGATAGTTTTTTTAACTCTTTAAAAGCATTTTCGGCGCTTGTAATGGCAAGTTCAACCTGATCGGCATCTGCCATATTTACACTGCTTATCAGCTTTTGGGTGTATTTATCAACGATATTAAGTTTAGGCTCATTACTTTCGAGCCATTCACCATTTATAAAGTTCTTATTTCTAACTATTGATTGCATATCATTCTGGTTTTGATATTCGAAAGTATGTAATCGGGGAGGAAAATGAAAGTTTAATCTTCGAAT
>JBDLJM010000262.1 GCA_039714315.1 Bacteroidota bacterium
ATGTAACTATATACATTATCCGCATAAAAGATTACAGCTGCAATTTTAGGTGTTTGCTTTTGATTTGAGTTAGGGTTGAACCTTTTTTATTTATGTTTAAAACTTTGCGAAACATTGCGAATAACTTTGCGTTCTTAACGGTAAAAAATAATGTTGTCATGAATAAAGAAACGCAATGGAGTGGCAAAGCGTAAGTTATACGAGGCTAAATCTGTAGCGGGTTGAGGTTCCTGAGCCCGTCGAAGGACTGATTACCGGTAAAACACTTAAACTAGAAAATTTCGATAATCTCTTTCTTACATAAATTCTACGAAACACTTACTTTTCCTTGTAAAACAGGGGGGTATATGTTAAAATATTTACTTATGATCAGGAATTATTTATCTAAATTCAGCATTGAAAAATTAGAAAAACCTTATTTCGGGCTATTAATATATAATCGGCTTATGTTCCTTACTAATTATATATAACAAAGAAACTTGTATTACTAATTTTAATTTTTCGGTAATTATTATCTGTGAAAAGATACCGATTTGATTAATACACAGGTAGCAGGTATTGCGGCAATAGTTTTTATTGCTGATGAAAATTAGATGATTTTGGTAGAAAAAGAACCTGCCAATGTAGAAGGAATAGTTGTATTTAATGATTTAGACAGCAGGTATTATGTTTACTATTGAAGAAAATGCAACCTGCAATATAGTATATGAGGTTAACGAAAGTATAGAACTAATTAAATAAAAATAAACAGTTTAAAATGAAAAAAGGAATATTATTTATCCTGATGTTAGTATTATCTGTAAACTTATTTGCAGGAAAAAATTATTACAAAGCTGAGTTGCTCCTCAAAAGCGGAGATGTTAAACAGGGATATGCAAATTGGGTTGCCGGTAACAACGATGAATTTGTTTATTACAAAGGCGCCAAAAAGGAAAAAGCACAAAAAATCGAGGCTGTAAAAATAGATAAGATAATTTTCGATTTTGATGGAGATAAAGTTGAATTAAAACAACTTAAAGTATATAAAGGTTGGAGTCAAAAAAAGATTAAGGGACCTATTTGGTTAGAAACCGTACAAGAAGGTATTGTAACTTTATTTGTTGTCACCTCTGAGTTACAGGGCGGAAAAGATTTTGGAGGATTTAGAGGCAGTGCAACTTTTCACGATTATTATTGTATAAGAGAAGGAGAGCCTGCAGCAAAATGGATCTCTGCAGTTTCTACCGGAAACAACAATCAGATGTTCAGGGCAAAAGCCCCCTTATACTTTGCCGATTATCCCGAATTAGCTAAAAAAATTAAAGATAAAGAATACAGGTGGAAGGATTTAACAACAGTTATTGATCTATATAATAATTGGGCATCTGATAAGCTGTAATACTTTATTATTTGAAGTTTATAAAAAAACATATTACAAATATTAAAAAGAAAATTATACCAAAACAATAATCATTATTATGAAAACAAATCTTAAATTTTTAGCAGGAGCAATGGCTCTTATTATGTTTATTTCCTGTAGCAAGGAAGATGAAAACAAAGACATCAACTCTATTGAAATGGGCGATGGAAGTTTCAAAGTAACTACAGCAACAATGCTGGGAGTTTCTTCGGGTGAAATCGGACATACGGCTATTAGCTTTACCAGTGGAACATCGCAAACAGAAATGACTGTTCTGACGTTGGATGTATCGTCGTTTACTGAGGAAACTATAGAAGGAACCTACTCATATCCGGCAGCAGATGAAGAAAAATCACTTAATTACTGGCTAACTAATTACATGGCGATTGAAGGGTCAACTATCACTACACATAATCTGGAAGAAGGAGAAGTTACAATTAAAAGTAATGGAGGGAATAACTATACTGTAGATGTATTTGTAACAATGGTTGATGGCACAACATTTACCGGGACCTATAGAGGTGATTTTCAGGTACAGTTTGCTAACAGCAATATGTAGGCTAAAAGTTTGAAAGAAAGTACAAAGTTTAAAGTACAAAGT
>JBDLJM010000263.1 GCA_039714315.1 Bacteroidota bacterium
TTAATACTTTTAAGTATCTTAATAAAGTATAAGTTTTGTTGCAGTTGTTCCTTTACCTGTTGTTATCTTCACAAAATATACACCCTTTGGACTAACACTTAAATCAATTGCATGCTCTGATTTAATTTGTGATGATGAATAAATTGTTTTCCCGCTTATTTCGATTACCTCAATCTTTTTAATATTTTCTCCCTCTATTGTAAACCGACCTGTTGATGGATTGGGATATATTGTATTTGATGATTCCGGAGATAATGTTTCCTCTATTAATCCGTCATTATTTACAACCAATTTTTTTATGTCGGTATTAATAAGTGTTTTATCTGCTGAGTATCCTGTTACTTTTACCCAACATTCATCTCCCTTAGATAAAGGAGCCGTACCCCAATTATAGGATGTTTCAGAAAGCTGAGAAATAATTGGCGAAAAACTCTGTTGATTATCAACACTATACTCTAAATCATATTTCAATGGATTACCTTCATCAGGTTTGTTATTTAGCCATGTTAACGGTTTATTCATGTCCCATAACTCATTATTTATGATAGTAATATCAGGAGTCTCATACGAGTGTAATAATTCGGCAAAACCTACTCCGGTAACATTTATCCCGTTAACTGTTCCTACTACTGTTGTTGCACCCTCATAAAACCTGAATGGTAACTGTATCTCATTATTAGAATTCAAAGTAGAGATAACAATATCTATATTTTTTAATGCTGATGTAAGTCTCCACTTTTGCGAATAACACATTTGTTTATCCGGCATAAAAGAATACTCAAGGCGCTCTATCTCTATATCTGAAGTCGTATGCTGAGTTTCTTCATCAACATATAAAGATAAAATTCTATAAGTGCTAATGTCAGGTATTTCGTTGTTACTTGTAAAAATATTATATGCCAGAATATCCATACCATTTGAAAGTTGGATACTGAACCACTCATAGTCTTCGCCAATTGACGGGTTGAAAGTTCCATATTGCCTGTCGATCCACGATGTTCCGGTAACAGTTTCACTAATCCCGTTGAACGAAATTGTTCCGCTTACTTCATTTTTTGTTTGTGCATAATAGTATGAATAAGCATCATTACCCTGATTTAAAAAACCTTTATCAGCAATTATGAGAGGTGGTTTCAATGCATTGTATTCTAAGTTAAGTGAACCATGATCTGAACTGGCAGATATTACATATTCAAAAGGAAGCGAATTCCCATTAGAGTCTGTCTTATTATGCCAGCTTTCTATCCCTCCCTGTATAATATTTGCTTCAATATTTAAGCTGTCAGCAGATAATACATTATAATTTACAGCGGCTGTTTCATCAAAAAACACCCCTGTATCATCATTACTTAAAGTAAGTATTCTAAAACCATCTAAACCTAATCTTGGATAGTAAAAATAGGTAAGCATATAACTATAATGATTTCCGGTTGAATTACCGGTAAGATGCCCAGAGGTGTACCACCATTCTACAGGCTCTGATGAATGTCGTCCTTCGTCAACAGGAAAACTGATTAAACTACCGGAAGGAAAAGAAGGGTATGTTTTCCATGCTTGCGAAAAAACAATACAACTATTTATCAATAACAACCCAAGAATTAGTGCCTTTTTCATTTTATTCAATTGTTAGTTTTATGTATCCATGTTTATGCAAAAAACATTTTGCAAACAACTCTATTACTACAAGTTACGACATCATAAAACAAATATCAAATCTACTTCAATTGTATTTTCAATCGAATCCAACACTTTAATCCGGGAAGTATTACTATTTCCCCATCAGGGATCACTATGGATCAATTCCTTTAACTGGGGAGAAAAATGTATAGTCATAAATATTAGCAAATAAAATAGTCCCTAATATTGATATCTTAAAAGCTTAGCGTAAACAAACTAAGAAAAGCTTATACATTGCTTTGCTATTAAATTTAACTTCATGTCCTCAAGCCGGACGGGCTTTTCATTTTTTTCCAT
>JBDLJM010000264.1 GCA_039714315.1 Bacteroidota bacterium
TTTTTGCTTACTTCTTCTTTTGTTTCTATGGATTTTACTCCGTAGCCTTTAGTATGGATAATTTTTCCATCTTTTACAATTCCGACAGCTACTCCGGCAACATTAAATTTTGCCATTGCATTAGCTACAAGCTTATCAATTTCATTAGATGTGATATGTTTTTGTATATTATTTTTGTTCATTTTTTGTGAGCTATAATTTATTCTATTAACGTTTCCACTATTTTAAGCCCATAAATTATGTGTTTTATTTCTTTAAGTTCTTCGTCTCTATTTCTTTAACCTTCTCTTTAATAATCTTTAGTAAAAGGTCAATTTGTTCTAAATGTGTTCTAAATGTCACGACCGCAACACGTATCCAGTATATTCCATTAATAGTAGTAGAAGACAGGAATATTCTACCGTCCTTTTGTATATACTGAATTAGCATCTTATTAAAAGTATCAGCATTTTTGGATTTAGGAACATACCTAAACATAGCTACAGAAAGATCAGGTTCCGGCCCTACATTAAAACCATCCAATTTTTGTATTTCATTATAAAAATAACGGGTTAGGTATAGTTTTTCTTCAAGAGCAGCTCTAAATGATTTAAGACCAAACATTTTTAGAGGCAACCACATTCGCATACCCCTAAAGTGTTTTGTTAGTTCTAGTGATATATCTGCCGGTGAAATTTCTTCGTTAACATCAATAGTGTCCTGCATATAATCGGCCAGATAGTGATGTGCCTTTAATATGGCTTCTTTGTCTTTTATAAGAATAGCACCGGTTCCGAAAGGTAAGAATAGTGTTTTATGAGGATCGAGGGTGATAGAATCAGCATTTTCTATTCCTTTAAATTGTTCACGCATTTCTGATACTAATTTGAAAAAACCACCGTAGGCTGCATCAACATGAAACCAAAGATTGTATCTTTTTGCAATATCAGAAATGGGTTCTATTGGATCAACAGTTCCGGTATTGGTAGTCCCCGCTGTTGCAACAACAAAGAAAGGGTTCAATCCTTTTTCTTTATCTTTGATAATAGTATTTTCCAACTCACTTACCGAAATTTTTAAATTATCATCTAAAGGAATATATCTTAAAACAGCTTCATTTAAGCCGGCAATTCGAATAGCTTTTTGTATAGAATGATGTGCCTGTTCCGATAAGTAAATTACCGATTTATGAAAGTCATGGGCCTTGAGCTTAAAAGTTTCTCTTGCAGTTACAATAGCAGTTAAATTAGCAGCAGAACCACCAGAGGTTAAATTACCTATCGCATTTTCAGAATATCCCATTATACGACACATCCAGCGAACTAGCATGTTCTCCAAACGAACAGCTCCGGGTGATGTAAAATAAATACCTGCATAGCGATTGTTGACCGCCGCAATATAATCTCCCAGGGCAGAAGGGTAGAGCCCTCCACCTGGTATATATCCCATATGTCCACCCGAGGCAGGATTTATCCCTACTTCGTCAATATTTTTAGTAGTGCTTTCTAATAAAGTTGATAATTCGGTTGCCTCTTCTGTAATATCCAAATTGTAAATATCTTTTCCACCGTTTTCGGAATAGTAATAGGCTTTTCCTGTATCCAATTTATTAATGAAAGTATTGGAATAATTTAAAACCTGAGTATTCCATTCGTCTCTTTGTTTTTGTATCGGGTCTAAAAGCTTTGATAACTTTTCGAGTTCTTTTATTTTATCAATCATTCCTTCTTGTTTTTTTTCCTCTTAAGATTGAGGTCATGAAAATCATAGCTGAAATCTATATTTGGTGAGATGCCTTTCATTTTTATACCTTGTGCTTTTCCTTCCTCATCTAAATTAAACATGGCAAAGGCATCTGCATTCATATCCTGATATTCCCATTTAATAGCAAAAGTATTAGCCTTATAATAAGACAT
>JBDLJM010000265.1 GCA_039714315.1 Bacteroidota bacterium
CCCCCATCGGTAAACCGTGTTGAAGCATTGTGATAAACAGCAGCACAGTCTACTTCATTTTGGAACTTTGCCGCAGTATCGTTGTTGCGGGTGACAATCACTGCTGAATGCCCTCCTGAATATTTATTAATTAGCTCAATTGCCTCATCGATATCCTTTACTGTAGATTGAAGAATTTTAGCTGATAAAAACTCCTCTGCAAAAATAGAATCATCGGTAATTTGCTCTATCTTTTCATTCATATCACAGGTAGCCTTATCGCCATATACTGCAATACCCATCTCTTCCAATTTCCCGTAAACCGATTTTATTTTTACATCAAGATCTTCAATATTCTCATTGAAAAGAACTTTATCCAAAGCATTACAAACACTCAAACGACTTTTACCATTTAGAATAATGTTGATTGCCATATCAAAATCAGAATCAGCATCAACATAAAGGAAATTATTTCCACGACCACTAACAATTACGGGAGCCGTTGAATTTTGCTTTATGTAATTTATCAGACCTTCACCACCACGCGGGATAATCAAGTCTACTTTTTCTCCACGTTCATTACGAATAAGCTTCTGAACCTCTTCGCGGGGTAAATCCAAATATGTTACATAGCTTGTACTTTCGCCGTGCTGTTCTAAGGCCTTGTGCCAAAGTTCAACAAGTTTAAGGTTCGACAAACGAGCCTCCTTCCCTCCTTTTAGGATGATTTTATTTCCGGCTTTAAATGCAGTAATAGCAGCTTCAACAGTTACATCGGGACGGGATTCATAGATAATTAGAATGTTACCGAATGGCACTACCCTGTTTTCGATACGCATACCATTGGCATGCTTACCCGAATACAAAACTTTCCCTTCAGGATCGGGCAAAGAAATTACCTGCTCTGTTGCCGAAACCATTCCGTCAACTTTCTTTTCGTCAACTTTAAGTCTGTCGAGAAGTGACGCATCCAAATCGGGGACTGATGCAATGTCTTTTTTATTTTCTGCAATAATCTCCTGCTTGTTTGCTAAAATAAGCTCCGCAAGGGATTTAAGTATTTCATTTTTGGTTTGAGTTGTCATAACCGGTATTTTTTCTAATTCTCTCGAATTATCATTCACTAACATCAATAAGAATGCGAATATACTGATTTATACAAAAAACGAAATATAAATTAACAAATCTAATACGCTTACTTACCTTTAGTTACACTCTACCGCCAAAAAACCAAATGTAGTTAACAAAGAAAACTTACACTAATTTCTTTTTACCAATTCTGTGCATTGCAATAGTATTTCCCATTTTAAACTCTTCGTCGCTATAGAAATCGAAACCTAGTTTTTCATACAATTTTAAGGCTCGTACATTTTCGGAAAAAACACCAATATGTATTTCCTGAAATCCTTTTTTCTTAGCGGTATTAAATGCCCGGTTAATCAGCTCATTCCCTATTCCCTTGCCCTGATGAGAACCTGAAACATACAAAGAGCTTAAATATATCTTAGCAAACGGCCTGTCTTCTTTTAGCATAAGCCAGGCACACAAAACATCATCATCTTCAACAACTATACACTCATTCGCCTTATTTTTTATCAGCTCTTGCAGTTTAGCTGTATTGTAAGTCATATTATGATATTCCTGTAAATCTTTTTTAGGAATAAACTCTCCCAAAGACAGCAACCAGTTCTCTATTAACAGTTTGCTTACATGCTCCGCATCGCCGGTATTTGCTTTTCTAATATTCATGGTGGTAAAAATAGTTTATTTATGTTAAGTTGTAAATATATTACACATCTCTCAGGCAAGGATAGAAGTGGCAGCTTTTTTGATTTAATTGTATTGAAGCTATTAAGAAAACAGCGACCGCCGGAAGCTCGTTTTCTTAAATTTTAGCGGAAAACAATTAA
>JBDLJM010000266.1 GCA_039714315.1 Bacteroidota bacterium
TCTATATTATTGGATTGATTCATTATTTACTCAAACTATTTATACAGCATAAAAAAACTGCCAAAGCTGTTCTTCTATACAGAAAGAACATCTTTGGCAGTTGATTTGTAAATTTTTAAAGCGAACTTTTAGAAGGAATATTTAGCCGAAAGCTGTATTCTGTCCATACTGCCCTCATCACCACTTTGGATCTGACGATATGCGTGCATATATTCCATTCCAATCATAAGTTTTTTGGCAGGAGAATATAAAATGTTTCCCGAAGCACTCCAGGCACTTTTATTTGCACTGTCAGCAATATTATCGGGATTGTCAGAATAAAGTGCTGAATAGTTAACGTTCGATTTCCATTTGTCGTTCCAGTGATGCTGGTAGCTGAAATATCCATTTATCACAGGGATAGTTTCAAATGTTACAGGATTAGTTTCAAATTCATTTCCTGGATTGTTATTGATCCCATATACACCACCTGTAATAAAGTTTACTGCCAAATATCGTCCAATACCCTTTCCTCCACTTAAACTGAAACTAAGTTTATCTTTTTCTCCTATATTTAATTTCCCTCCCGTAGAAATTCCATATCCCAAATGGTTTTGTTTTGTATCGTTTTCCTTAAAAGTTAAGTTTCTGAATATTGTTGATACTGAAAAAGATCCCCAGTAACCACTGAAATTTTTTCTTACAACTGCATCAGGAACAAATTCATAATTTCCAGTAACTTTTTTGCCCTCCTGATTTAGGTAGGTTGTAGATGGGTTTTCCAGTGAAAATTGCCAACCGTTTTTTGTGGAATATCTCAATTGTGGTTGTCTGTTAAATACTACACCTTCGGCTGCCCCCATAAAATCTAAGTCATCCGGAAGAGTTACGATCATAAAGGTAGACCATGTTTGCCCGATTAAGAAGTAGTCATATTCTATGAAGAAATGTCTCAGTCTTGGTGAATATGAATTACTGACAATATTATTTCCTGACGGTGATAACATAAAATCAATTTCTGCAAATGCCCTGATTGCCTTGTTATTAACATATGAGTTTATATTCAAATTTATTCTCGATTCTTTTACATGAAAGTTGCTGCTTGAATTTTTGTCAATTTCTCCAACAGGTACCAAGCCCGGAATGTGAAAGCTATTTAAGGCGTTCGATTTAATTACTTCTCCATTATTATAGACTGACGAAATAAAGTCTGCTTTAAAGTAACCTCCAACTTTTAATTTAGTTTGATTTTCTGTTTTCTCCTGTGCAAAAATATTTGAAGTCAAAAAAAGTAGTGTAATTAGCGAAAGTTGTATTTGTTTTTTGTTCATATTTAAATGTAATTGCCTGATAAATATATACGTTGCAATGTTAAATAAAGAGATTGTAATATTTTGCAAAACTACATTTATGTTTCACAAAGCCAAAGCTTATATCCTATTTATGATCTACATTATTTATTAGCAGATGAACAGTATATTTTTTTCTAATTATTTTTAATTTATTAGAATTGTGTTAGTTATGAAAAAAGAGTATTTTACTTTTAGATTGAAACTAATAAACTTGTTAATTGTATTTTATGTAAACAATATTATCAATATTGGCTTTTAGATAGGTAGTTTAATGTTTTTTTATAATATTCGCATCTTCAAATAAAGAAAACCCCTTGGAAGGGACTGAAAATATATAATAAAAAGATTAAAAATATAAGAGTATGTGTGGAATAGTTGGAGCTTTTGATTTAAAGATAGATTCCCAGGATTTAAGACCTCAGGTTTTAAAGATGTCAAAGAAAATTCGTCATCGCGGACCGGACTGGTCTGGTGTATATAGCAACGAAGATGCAATAATTTCGCATGAAAGACTTGCAATTGTTGATCCTCAGTCGGGAAGACAGCCTTTGTTCAG
>JBDLJM010000267.1 GCA_039714315.1 Bacteroidota bacterium
CAGTTGGTATCGGCTTAGCCGAGATAGGGATTTCATAAGATTAAGTGTTTTAAGTTGTTTTCTTATTATTTTCTAAAATTTTCCATTTTTTTTTGGCGCTATTTCCGGCCTGCCTGGATTGGCAGACAGGCTCTCCGCTATAGCTTTGCCCGGCATAGCAGTTCGAATTATATTTCTGCATTCTGCTCCTTAAAAGCAATTATTCTCTAATAAATCAGAATAGCCTTTCCGTCTTTACAGTCTACTCCAACGGGCTTGGGAGTGACAGTACAGTCAGACATTATTCCCCATTTTACATTATATATAGCCTGGGCTAAAGTGAACTCTTCAACTAAGTTAAGAAAAGCAGTTGTATCTATTTTTTTAGAATAGGCAATATAATTTGCCGGTCCGCCACATGCTTTACTTCCTATTGCTGTAAAAGTCCAGTCATCGGGATTGTCGCAATTAACGCTTTGTGATAATGTCAGAATTTCGGCATATCTTTCTTCCAACATAGCTGCATCCTGCTCTTTTGTAGTTTCACTGTCTAATTTATGTATATCTGCATATTTCATGACATCATCTTTTGGTGTTGAAATATCAATTACCCTTTTTATAATAATCCCTGATGAATTAATAGAAATAAGCAGTGTCGATTGGGGTGGATAGGTCTTTATACATGCATAACACGCCAATTCTGCCTGTAAATTTTCGCATTGTTGGTTAAGTTCTGATACAAGTAATTCAATATTCTCACTATGACCATATTGGTCTTCCGCGTTTGGATTGGGAGATAAATCAACAGTTAACTTTTCGAGTTCGGTACTTACAACATCCGATTCCATCGAAATAAGCCCCTGAGTAAGTGATTCACAGTTTATATCAGCCTTTTCATCATTCTTTTCGCATGATGTTAAAGCAACAAGGCTAAAGATTAGTATCCGGAATATATTTTTCATAATTAATATGTTTTATTGTAATGAGGTATAAGCTTCTTTATTGTATGCTTTATTTACCAAGGCCATAAATATCTACAGCAGGAAGCCCCCAAATGTTATTTTCAACGCGGTATATTACCTCACAGTTTTCAAGTTCTTTACATATATCATCAACATTGCCCCAGGCATAGTTACATGAGCCTATTACCTCTCCTTCATTATCGAAAATACTGCCGCCTGCATCATAGGCATTTAAACCTGCAGAGTACACAGTTTTGCCATTGTGTTTGCATTCGGATATTTCTCCGTTTTTAAACATTGTATAGAGTTTAAGAACTGTTTCGTCTATTTCTTTAACATCCAGCTTTTTCAGCTTATATTCAGTGTTTTCTGCATCATCATCTTTTCGGATCGTAAGATTTTCACCGTCATATTTATAGTTGTATTTTCCGCTAAGAACAAAGGTAGGCCCGTAATTAGCAGGTTTTACAAAAAATAAGGTGTCAATAAAATCGATGGTTGTTTCGGAGATATCTAATTTACCGGCTCCGACTCCGAAAGGTAAATTCGTAAAACATTTGTAATGTTCGTCAGATATTGTTAATGAAACGTTTATCGGCATTTTTTTAGAATCAATCGCCTCAAATGTTCCTGTGAAGTGAGATTTTTCGTTTATATCGAGTTTCGTATGTGTTTCTTCCTTTTCGCAGGAAGACAGGGTGATCAGGGTGACAGACAGTGCCAATAATATTTTTTTCATAACTGAGGTTTCAAGTTAGTTTTATCCTAACAAGTGCAACAAAATTCGTGCCAGGTAGTTGTTTGAAAGAGTTTTCTATTGTATTTTTTTAGCTTAATACAGCCTGAGTTCGACGATAGATTTTAATACAGTTGCACCTGTGGTATGAGAAGTTGTTAT
>JBDLJM010000268.1 GCA_039714315.1 Bacteroidota bacterium
TAGTTTTAAATACGGTAATGCTCAGTTTTTAATGCTGGCTTCTACACAGTCAATAAAAGAGCAAACATCATGGATAGAAAAAGAACTGAAAGAAAGTGATGCAGTATGGAAGTTTGTGATATTTCATTTTCCTCCTTATTCGGCAGATGAGGATTATCCGGTAATACGCAAGGAATGGGGAGCTTTGTTCGATAAGTACCATGTTGATATGGTTTTTAGCGGGCATGTTCATTATTACATGCGTTCAAAACCTATGTATGCCGAGAAAGTAGTAAAAAGCCCATCAGAAGGTACAATATATCTTATCTCTATCTCTACTCACGGCAGAAAACTAAAGTTGGAAGACAAGGATTTTGTTGAAGTAAGATATAGTGACGGGGACTATTATTACCAGAAAATTGATATAAATGAAGCTAAATTAACATTCAAAACAATTAATTCTAAAGGAGAAATAAAGGATAGTTTTGAGATTATAAAATAATGATATGATGACTAAGTCAAAAATCACTAAGTTAATTTTTACAATTACAATTTTATCGCAAGTATGCAGTGCACAGTCAGTGGTAATTGATGTTGATAATGATTTGGAATCGCCTCAAAAGTATGCAGTCGAAGAACTTAATGCTGCTCTTACAAACAGAGGTTTTAAAGTTGATGGCGGAAACGATTATACAATTTCAATAGTTTCTATTGGAAATAAAACAGAGTTATTCAATAAACCCGAATCATTTAAAATAGAAAATAGCAATAATGTAATATCATTATTTGCGTCCGATGTAGTAGGGTCGATGTACGGGATTTATGAGTTGGCAGAAGAGATAAAATATTCTGAAAAAACGGGTGTGTCCATACTCGAAAGTATTAAAGATAAATATAGCGAACCTGCACTTGAAATAAGAGCTGATAACCCTTTCCTGACTATAGATGAGAATAAAACAGGCATTTCTAATTGGTTTTATGACGTAGAGTATTGGGAAAGATATTTTGAAAAACTGGCGCGTAACAGATATAACATATGTGATATTCATGCAATGTATGTATATGAAACTACAGGGTTCCCGAATATTTTTCCATTCTTTCTAATAAATCCGAAATACCCGGAGGCTTCATGGCAGGATGAAGATCAACAGCACAACCTTGATATGCTGAAACGAATAGTAGGGATAGCAAAAGATCACGGTGTAAATGTGTCTTTAATGAACTACGCAACCGAATTTCCGAATACAAACATGGGAAAAGAAGCCGAACTGGCCGAAAAAACCAGCTGGGCTGTGGCGAAACTTTTAAATGAGATTCCTGATTTATGGATGTTTGGATTCCGTATAGGTGAATCGGGGAAAAGTGAAAAATTCTTTGAACATTCATATCTCGACGGGATTGAGAAATCGGGAAAGGAAAACGTAAGGCTATATACTCGTACCTGGCTTGCCGAATTTAGGGATATGATAAAAATTGGAATGAAATATCCCGATAATTTTTACATCGAAATAAAATATAATGGCGAACATTTAGGAGCTCCCTACCATGCAATGCAGGGACGCTGGCATTCGTATTCATATGAAAAATACCTTAACTATCCTCGATATTGGAAAATAATATGGCAAATCCGTCCTAATGGTACACATAGAGTTTTTCCGTGGAACGATATCGAATTTGTTAAACGTACGGTAGAGAGTTGCAAATTTGGTGGTGCCGTTGGTTTTACCCTCGAACCAATTACAGCATACTACCCACAAAATCCCGATTTGACGTATAAAAATGCCGAAAAGTATAAATTTATGTCTTATACAACAGATCGTTATTGGTCGTGGTAT
>JBDLJM010000269.1 GCA_039714315.1 Bacteroidota bacterium
TGATTTAATGAGTCAATGAGTCAATGAGTATTATACGGTAGTAATCTGATAATAATAATTACGTGTAAATATTTATTATACTTACGTATGGAAATATTTTTTACGTGTATTCTTGAAATTAATATAGGGGAGAATTATTCACCATTCACCATTCACCATTTTTTATTATAAGTTTCAAAAATAGACTCGGTAATCAGTCTGTATATCTCTCTGTGTTTTTTATTAGGAATAATCTTTAAATGTTTTTCCATAGTATTTTTATCTCCACGTAAAGCCGGTCCGGTTTGGGCATCTTTTGGCGTTTTATAATTTAACTTTTCAACTGTTTCAGCTATGAGTGGCTTTAACAGGTCAAAATCAACATTGTGATGATCGGCAATTTCTTTTCCGATATGGAATAGATGGTTTGTGAAATTATTTACAAATACAGCGGATACATGAAGGTATTGTCGTTGTTCTGATGTAACTGTTTGAACTGTTTTGGAGATTGAGCCTGCAATTTCGGTCAACAGTTTGCAGTCATTTAGATTAGTAGTTTCAAGGCAGATTGGAATTTTGGAAAAATCTATTTTCTTATTTTTTGTAAAAGTCTGGAGTGGGTAAAATACTGCCTGACTGTTTTTTGAATCTATAGTATTTATATTAGTAGCTCCTGATGTATGCGCAACAAGTCTGTTCGAGAAAGGGAGTGAGCTGCTAAGTTCAGATATTGCCGAATCACTTACAGAAATAAGGTATAAGTCTGCTTCAAAAAGTTTTGATATATCGTTACAAAAATCAATACCGAAGGTTTCAGCCAATTTTGAGCCGGTTTCTTTGTTTCTGCTATACAATTGAACTATTTCTGAACTGTTTGATTTAGCAAATGCTCTTAACAAATGTTCCGCTACATTGCCTGAACCAATAAGTACTATTTTGTGTTTTTTGTTCATTAGGGTAAAATTAGGAAATTCTTTCGATGCAAGGAGCTTTGTTTGGTTTAATTCACTTCTTTTAAATCCACATAATATAGTTTACCTCCAATACCCGAGTTATCTTCATCAGTAATAATAATTTCAGAATTAGAAATAAAATCGACTGCTTCTTTTTGAGTTAGGGTTTCCAGACTGATAATTTGCATATCCCCTTCAAAGAATTTATCCTTTTCGAAGTTCGAAAATACAAACATTTTATCAGAGCTCAGAAGTATAAGTGCAGATTTATCAGGACTTAATGATGCAGAAGTAACCCATGACAATTCCCTGATATCAGAGTATAGTTTTATTTTTGATTGAAATTGTGCAATGGAATCATTAGGACTGAGCTTGAATAAAATGGTAGTACCATCAAATCGGGGTTCTCTGTTTTTTGTAAAAATATAGATTGAATTATGCATATGAATCATCGCCTCTGCATCGTATGAGCGATCTGTAGAATACCTGAAACTTTGTTTAGAGACACTTATTGTATCTTTTTTTGAATTGAGTGCTGATTTTTCAACTTTTAGAATCTTGCAATCAGTTCTGTTTTGATTATTATCTCCAAAATCACCAATGTATAGATTTCCGTTAACATCAGATGTGAGTTCTTCCCAATCTGAATTTGCAGCATTGGAAATGTACTTTTTGCCAATAATATTTCCTTTATAATCCACTAAAAACAATTCAGGAGGATTTCCGGAGTCATTCATCATCCAAAAAGTAGAATCGGTTTGTGCAGCGATTCCTGATGCTTCCATTAGTTCGACGGGTAAGTTCC
>JBDLJM010000270.1 GCA_039714315.1 Bacteroidota bacterium
ACTGGTTACTGGTTGCTGGTTACTGGTTGCTGGTTACTGGTTGCCGGTTGCTGGTTACTGGTTGCTGGTTGCTGCATCACCGTTAAATGTTCTCGGGTTATAAATCTTTGTCTTACGCCCCGGATGGGAATGATACCCTGCAGCAAGGAAAACTATTGATCAAGTTATTTTATTGGCTCTGAGTTTACCGAAGAGACAATAAAATAACATTGAGAAAAGTTTTGCGGCGAAGCGTATAAATGGACAGCCGGATAAGGCGCAAAACCGAACATAAAAATTTACGTATAAAAAATCCTGTTTAAAGTTTTGTTTTTGATAGAAAACATTATTTTTGCTCAGTTAAAAAAATGAACTGATGTCGAAAAAGATAAAACACCAAGAAAGTACTACTGAAGAGGTATTTAAGAATTTAGAAGAAACAGCTAGTCGCTCTGAAAAGTTTATAGAGGAAAACAAAAATATAATAATGGGGGCTGTAGCCGCAGTCATAATTGTGATTGGTGGTTACATGTCGTTCCAGACATATTATATGGAGCCAATGAATGAGGAGGCTACAAATGAGTTGTTTAATGCTAAGAAATATTTTGAGCAGGATTCATTAAAATTAGCTCTTAACGGAGATGGTCAGTATATGGGATTCCTTGATATTGCTGATGATTACAGCATGACTAAATCGGGGAATGTAGCAAATTACTACGCCGGAGTGTCTTATTTGAAGCTTGGAGAATATGAAAATGCTATAGAGTATCTTGATAAATTTTCTTCGGACGATAAGATGGTTGGTCCTGTTGCAAAAGGAGCTATCGGAGATGCTTTTGTAGGGTTGAATCAATTGGAAGAAGCATTAGATTACTATCAGGATGCAGCAAATGCAAATGATAATGAGTTTACGAGCCCTTTGTTTTTATTCAAAGCCGGTAAAACAGCTATGGCTATAAATAAATACGGGGAAGCTCAGGATTTATTTGAGAAAATTAAAAATGAATATCCAAAATCTGCAGAAGCTGAGTCAATAGATAAGTTTATTGAAAGAGCTAAAGCAGCAGATAAAAACAGTTAGTAATGGCAACGGTAAATAAAAATTTATCACATTATGATCAGTCAACAATCCCAAACGCTGCTAACATGCGCTTTGGGATTGTTGTTTCTGAATGGAATTCAGAAATAACTGAGAACCTCTATAAGGGGGCAGAGCAGGCTTTGTTGGAAAACGGCGCCTCAGAAGAAAACATTGTACGTTGGGATGTTCCGGGAAGCTTTGAGCTTATTTACGGAGCAACTTTAATGGGAGAAAGACTTGATGTTGATGCAATAGTAGTATTGGGTAGTATTATTCAGGGTGAAACACGTCACTTTGAATTTATTAGTCAGGCTGTAGCTCAGGGTATCAAGGATCTTAATATGCAGATAGATATTCCAATTATTATGGGGGTGTTAACTGACGATACTTTGCAACAGTCTATTGACCGATCCGGCGGTAAGCACGGAAATAAAGGTGTAGAATGTGGTATTGCTGCCATTAAAATGGCTCATCTTAGAAGTCAGTTTACCGACGAAGACTAAAATATTTTTAATATTTTCAAAGCCGCCTGTTCGTATGAATAGGCGGTTTTTTTT
>JBDLJM010000271.1 GCA_039714315.1 Bacteroidota bacterium
ACCGCTTCATAACGAAGCGGTTTTTTTTATTCCTTATACTGAAATCTTAATGGATCAAGCCCATTTTCTGGGGGAGAGTAAAACCTAGGACAATTTACTTTTGCCTTGAAATTAATTTTAATCCCCAGATTTTTGGGTTGATCCCAATATTACACAGGTAAAATTGAAGGATAAGATTCCTTTTATATAATTTGATTGCGAGTTTTAGTGAGGTTTAATAATTGTACTGTCAAGTTCCCTGATAAATCAGAAATCCAATAAGAAACGCTCCAAAAGCAATTCCCGAAGTTTGCAGTATCGTTGCACTTCTGGAATACTTATACTCTTCTACACTTTCAACTTCATTCATATTAATGTTAACCAGATACCTGTCCTTGTATTTCAGATCTCCAATCTCATTTTTCCAGATAATAATTGCATTTTTTGTATTCATCCTTTGAAAATCACTTCTAAGTCTTGCTTTTATTATATTCCCTTCTATCTCCATATCATCAAGAATATAAATATACTCAGGCGAATCAATAAATTGCATATACACTTCTTTACCATTATAATTAACAGACTCCGGTTCTACTGGTTTAGGTCTGTACACACTACATGAAGATAAAAGAATAATTGCGGAAAATAACGATGTAATAATTTTTGTGTAGCTACTTTTCAATATATGCATAGGTTTATCTTTGACTAATTACAAAAAATCAAAAGTAAACAAATAATACCCTATAATATTAGTAAATAAAGGATATTTAAATAAAAATAATTATTTTCGCCACCAATTATTTTTACAGTAAGCAGTATATTTTTGATAAATTCCTTTTTAGGGCAAAAAACATTAAGAAATGCAAAAACTATTAGGCTATATTTTCACTCCCTTACATTTTATTGTATTTGGACTGGCTCTTGCAATTTTTCATCCATTACAAATGATTGCCTTTTGGATTGGAGGAAGAGAATGGCAGCGCAGGGCTGTTAACGGCATGTTGTTTTTCCTGACTAAGTCTCTGTATTTAGCAGGTATTCATCAACGTTTTATCAATTTTGAAAATATACCGAAAGGCAGACCAATTATAATCGTAGCAAACCACCATCACATACACGACATTACTAATATAAACTGGATTTTCAGAAAATTCGATCTTTCATTTGTTTCAAAAGCTGAACTTGGAAGAAAAATACCCAGCATCTCTTATAACTTAAGAAAAAGTAAATCTGCCCTAATCGACAGAAAGGATCGCAGACAGTCTATTTCTGAGATTCTAAGACTGGCAAAACATATTGAAGACAATAAATCTGTAACATGTATTTTTCCGGAAGGAACACGTAAGCATCAGGGAGATTTACTGAGAAGTTTTAAACCTGCAGGTACTGCTGCTCTAATAAAAAAGGCACCATCGGCTATTGTAATTCCTGTTGCTATTTCCGGAACATGGAAGTTAAAGTTCCCATTCCCCTTTGGCATGACTCTCACTTTTGAAAGATTGAAAGATATTGAACCAAAAGATTTCGAAAACGAAGAAGAAGTTGTAAAGGAATGCGAAAGACAGGTTCACGCTGCTGTTATTCAGAATTAAAAAATCGTACATAATAAAAACAGGCCG
>JBDLJM010000272.1 GCA_039714315.1 Bacteroidota bacterium
CCAAAGCTTAGATTCTTTTGATCTACCAATTCACTTAATTCAGTTAATGATTTCTTTCCGAAGTTTCTAAACTTCATTAAATCACTTTTGTGGTAAGAAACTAAGTCTCCTAAAGTATCAACTTCAGCAGCTTTTAGACAATTTAGTGCTCTAACTGACAACTCCATATCGACCAATTTTGTTTTAAGTAATTGGCGCATGTGCAATGATTCTTCATCATAAGTTTCAGTTTGTGCAATTTCGTCAGCTTCCATTGTGATACGTTCATCTGAGAACAACATAAAATGCTGAATAAGTATCTTAGCAGCCTCAGTTAAAGCATCTTGCGGATTGATAGAACCATCTGTTTTGATATCAAAAATTAACTTTTCATAGTCAGTTTTTTGTTCAACACGATAATTTTCTACCTCGTATTTTACCAACTTGATCGGTGTAAAAATTGAATCTGTAAAGATTGTGCCTATTGGCATTCCAGATTTCTTATTCTCTTCTGCAGGAACAAAACCTCTACCTTTTTCAATGGTGATATCAATATGGAGCTTTACGCTTTTTTCCATATTACATATAACCAAATCGGGGTTTAATACCTGAAATCCTGAAATAAAAGACTGTAAATCACCAGCTGTAAACTGATCTTTTTTGGTTATTGCAACCGCAACAGTTTCATTTTCAATGTCATCAATTTGTCTTTTAAAACGTATTTGTTTTAAGTTTAAGATTATTTCTGTTACATCTTCTACAACACCTGAGATCGTTGAAAATTCATGATCAACACCTTCTACACGAATAGACGTGATAGCAAAGCCTTCTAATGATGAAAGTAATACTCTTCTAAGAGCATTTCCAACAGTTAATCCGAAGCCCGGTTCAAGGGGTCTGAATTCAAATTTACCTTCAAATTCATTTGATTCGATCTTAACTACCTTATCGGGTTTTTGAAAATTTAATATAGCCATAGCTGATTACTTATCTTTATTATTTAGAATATAATTCGACGATAAACTGTTCGTTAATGTTTTCAGGAATTTGAATTCTTTCAGGTATAGATACATAAGTACCTTCCTTTTTATCATCATTCCATGTCATCCATTCGTATACATCACTTTTATTAGCTAAAGAATTTACAATAGCTTCCAATGATTTTGATTTTTCTCTTACACCGATAACATCACCTTCATTTACACTATATGATGGTATGTTTACTAAACTATCATTTACTGTAATATGACGATGCGATACAAGTTGACGAGCTGCTCTTCTACTTGGTGCAATTCCTAGTCTATACACAACATTGTCTAATCTTGATTCACAAAGTTGTAGTAAGATTTCACCTGTTACACCACTTTTACGCTGTGCTCTTTTAAATAAGTTACGGAATTGTTTTTCTAAAATACCATAGGTATATTTAGCTTTTTGTTTTTCTTGTAACTGAATAGCATATTCAGATTTTTTACCGCGTCTTCTGTTGTTTCCATGTTGACCCGGTGGGTATTTCTTTTTTTCGAAACTTTTATCGGGGCCAAAGATCGGCTCTCCGAATTTTCTTGCAATTTTAGTTTGTGGTCCTGTA
>JBDLJM010000273.1 GCA_039714315.1 Bacteroidota bacterium
CCTTTAGCTTGCTCCCAATAAACATCCATTTCCTCAAGTGACATCTCACTTAATACTCTTCCATTTTTTTCGGCTTGTGCTTCGATATACTGAAATCGTTTAATGAATTTTTTATTGGTTTTTTCGAGGGCATCTTCCGGATTTATTTTCATAAATCTGGCATAGTTTATCAATGAGAATAACAAATCGCCAAACTCTTCTTCCATTGCCGGTCTATCGTTATCGGCAACTGCCTGATGAAACTCTCCGGACTCCTCTTCTACTTTTTTCCACACATCTTCCGGATTATCCCATTCGAATCCAACTCCTTTTGCTTTATCCTGAATACGTGATGCTTTTACCATAGCCGGCAAAGATAGAGGCACACCTTCCAACACTGACTTTCTACCCTCTTTCAGCTTTAATTTTTCCCAATTTTGCTTTACTTCCTCAGCATCAACTACATTTACATCACCGTAAATATGCGGATGACGGAATATCAGCTTTTCGCTAATCGAATTTGCTACATCTGCTATATCGAAAACTCCTTTTTCTGATCCAATTTTCGAATAGAATACAATATGAAGTAAAATGTCGCCAAGTTCTTTTTTTACTTCTTCCAGATCGTTGTCTAATATTGCATCCCCAAGTTCATACACTTCCTCTATAGTTAAGTGACGAAGACTTTCTAATGTCTGTTTTTTATCCCATGGACAACCTGAACGTAAATCGTCCATAATATCAAGGAGACGTTCGAATGCTTTTAATTTATCTTGTTTTGTATTCATGTATTTATGGATCTTTTTATGTGCATATGATTCATATAGATATAATCACAATTTTAAATGCTCAATTAATCACCTTGATGGCAGCGGCACCGCGCAAATAGCAAAAGCTATTGAACAAAAATTCAACAGGGCTCTGAGTTTGCGAAGTGACATTGTTAAATTTATAGTGAAAAACTTTTGATATGCGCAGTATAGCGGACAGCCTGTCTGCCAATCCAGGCAGGCAGGATATAGCGCCAAAAAAACCGTATATCAACTGCGAATATACGGTCTTTAAAATTATTTTTGCGATATTTCTACTCTTCTGAAATTACATCAGCATCTTCGATTGTATCTTCTTCCTCATTGATTACGGCTACCAGTCCGGCTGCATGAAGTATGTTGTACCACTGGAAAACTTTCTTGATATCTGAGCTGTAAACTCTTTCCTCATCAAAGTTTGGAAGAACTTCGGCAAAATATTCCTTCAATACTTTTGCACTTTCCTTGTGACTTAAAGTAGGTCCTTCATTCTCTTTTTTGGCAATGTTCGAAAACACCTCTCTCAACGGCACTTCCTCTTCGTATGTGTACATCGCTATATCCTCTAACGAGCTAACATTATTAGTAGAATGTACCGGAAAACGCTTACCGTCGGCAAGAGATTCAACTATAAAACCACCTCTTGACTGAGATAATAATTTGAACAAACCGCCTTTTCCTGATATTGCAATAATTCCTTCAATGTTCATCTTTATATACTTTTATCTTTT